>DPOH01000234.1 GCA_003539755.1 Clostridium sp. | reverse complement strand
AATGAGGACAATATATATGCTATCTGCAATATTATAGTTGACGAAGGTGAAAGAAAAGATAGAGAATATAAGTTAGAAAAGAAGGCATCTATGTTAAGAAAAATAATAGATGGAATTCCAGAAGCAATATTCTATAAGGATAAAGAAGGAAGAGTTAAAAATTATAATAAAGCATTTAAAGAATTATATAATAGTTTAGGTGTCACAGAGATACTAGACAAAACAGCTACTGAAGTTGGTTATGATGAAGAAAAAGCAAAAAAGATCAATGATATTGATAAAGAAATAATGGCTAATAAAGAAGTAAAATACTATGAGCAAAGTATTAAAGATAAAGAAGGCAATGATATAATCTATGAATATGTGAAGAATTTTGTTACAGATGATGATGGAGAAATTTGTGGAATAGTTGGTGTTGTAAGGGATGTTACTGAAAGGAAGGCTAATGAAAAAAGACTTATATATTTAACTGAAATTGATACTCTTACAGGTTTGTATAATAGATATAGTTTTGAACAAAAGATTAAAGAATTTGACAATGAAGAATATTTTCCACTTGGTATAATTATGGGAGACCTAAATGGTCTTAAAATTGTTAATGATACTTTTGGGCATTTAGAGGGTGATAAGCTTATTATACATGCAGCAAATATTTTGAAAGAAACATGTGGGCCACATGTATATAGATGGGGAGGAGATGAATTTATAGTTTTACTTCCTAATGTTACTGAAAATAAGTGCAACAGTTTAATTAGAACAATAAAGAAAATGTGCAACAAAGTAGAACATGATCATATACAGGTAAGCATAGCACTTGGACAAACCATAAAAAAATCTAAAGATGAAGATATAAATGAGTGCATAAGAAGAGTAGAAGAAAAAGTATATAGAAAAAAAATAGTTGAAAAAAAGAGTGTTAGAAGCTCTATAATTTATTCATTTAAAAAGTGTCTTGAGGAAAATTACGGAGGAATTAATGAACATTCAAAACATGTGATGGAGTATGCAAAGGGAATAGGTGAAATATTGCATTTAAAAATGTCTGAAATGAATGAATTAATAACCGCAGCTCAGCTTCATGATATAGGTAAAGTAGGAATAGATAAGAGCATAATTAACAAACCAGCCAAGCTTACAGAAGAAGAATATGAGATTGTAAAAACGCACTGTGCAAAGGGATATAGAATAATTAATGCAGCTACTGAGTTTAACGATATTGCTAAGTATGTTTTAAGTCATCATGAAAGATGGGATGGAAAGGGGTATCCTCTAGGATTAAGTGGTGAAGAAATTCCACTTTTTTCAAGAATAATAAGTGTAGCAGATTCGTATGATGCTATTACAAGCAAAAGACCTTATAAAGAACCATTAAAACATGAAGAGGCAATGAAAGAAATTGAAAGATGTTCAGGAACTCAATTTGACCCTGTTATAGTCAATGCATTTAAGAAGTTTATTGAAAATGATTTATGATTCTACGTATACATGTAGTAATTTGACAATACATACTAATAAAGCTAAAATAATCTTGAAAAAATATAGAGGAGTGGTTATGTAATGATAAAAGAAAATGGTAATATTTCAATTGATACAGAGAATATATTCCCTATTATTAAGAAATGGCTATACTCTGATAAGGATATATTTATAAGAGAAGTTATAAGTAATGCATGTGATGCAATAAGTAAGTTTCAAAGACTTGTTTCATTAGGTGAAGCAGAAGCATCAAATGATGAAAAATACAAAGTAGTCGTTTCTGTAAATAAAGAAAAGAAGACATTAAAATTTTCTGATAATGGTATCGGAATGACTGAAGAAGAAGTTAAAAAGTACATAAATCAAGTTGCTTTTTCAGGTGCTACAGATTTTATTGAAAAATATAAAGATAAAATGGATGAAGGTAAGGATATAATAGGTCACTTTGGTCTAGGATTTTACTCAACATTCATGGTATCTACTAAAGTTCAAATAGATACATTATCTTATAAAAAAGATGCAGAACCAGTTAAGTGGGAATGTACTGGTGGTACTGAATATGAAATTTCATCAAGTGATGAAAGAACTACAAGAGGTACAACTGTAACATTATATATTGATGATGACAGCAGTGAATTTTTAGAAGAATATAAGGTAAGACAAATAATAGAAAAATATTGCTCATTCTTACCAACTGAAATATATTTAGAAGACGAAAATAAACCTAAAGAAGAACCTAAGTATGTTACAAAGAAAAAAGAAGATGGAACAGAGTATCAAGAATTGGTTGAACCAGAAGCTCCAAAGCCATTAAATGATACTCATCCATTATGGATGAAGAAGCCAAGTGAATGTACAGATGAAGAATATAAAGACTTCTATAGAAAAGTATTTATGGACTTTAATGAGCCTTTATTCTGGATTCACTTAAATGTAGATTATCCATTTAATTTAAAGGGTATATTATATTTCCCTAAGTTAACTCATGAAGTTGAAATTAGAGAAGGACAGGTTAAGCTTTATAATAATCAAGTATTCGTTGCTGATAATATTAAAGAAGTAATTCCAGAATTCTTATTATTACTTAAGGGTACAATTGACTGCCCAGATTTACCTTTAAATGTTTCAAGAAGCTTCTTACAAAATGATAAGGATGTTACTAAGATATCTAACCATATTATTAAAAAGGTTGCAGATAAGTTAAATGACTTATTTAAGAACAGCAGAGAAGAATTTAATAAATTCTGGCCAGATATTCAAATATTCATCAAGTACGGATGCTTAAGAGATGAAAAGTTCTATGAAAAGATTAAAGATATAATCATATTCAAGAACTTAAAAGGTGAATATGTAACATTAAAAGATTATCTTGAAGCTAATAAAGAAAAACATGAAAATAAAGTATATTATGCTAATGATGAAAAACAACAGTCTCAATATATAAAGATGTTCAAGGAATATGACCTTGATGCCCTTATACTAGATTGTTCATTAGATGATCACTTTATTACATTCTTAGAAATGCATGAAAATGGAGTTAAGTTCAAGAGAATAGATTCAGATATTTCTGATACATTAGGAACAAAAACTGATGAAAATAATGAAGAAGTTAAGAACCTAAATAAAGAAATTGAAGATATGTTCAAAGGAGCTTTAGGAGAAAAAGTTTCTAAAATATCTGTTGAAGGATTAAAGAATACAGATACTTCAGCTATGATTTTAATTTCAGAAGAATCAAGAAGAATGGCAGAAATGAGCAAGATGTATGCTCAAGCAGGCATGGGTGCTATGGGCATGTTCAAAGAAGAGGAAACTTTAGTTGTAAACAACAATAATCCTTTAGTTAAAAAGCTTGTTGAAATTTCTAAGGATGAAAGCAAGAAGGATGAAGTTAAACTTGTATGCGAGCATATATTTGACTTAGCTAAGATTGCTAACAAAGAGTTAAATGCTGATGAAATGGATAACTTCATAAAGAGAAATAATAAAATTTTAAATATGATTACAGAACTATAAAAGTTGATTAGAAAAATTTAATTTGGTAAT
>DPOH01000326.1 GCA_003539755.1 Clostridium sp. | reverse complement strand
AGCGTACTTTACACTATCTTTTTATATGTAAAATTTTATTTTATATTATCTTCTATTTTTCTATTTTGCGTCTTTTCCTATTTTTTTTCTGTTCCATAACATTGCTAATAAAGTTAAAACACCTAATATCAATCCTAATATTGTGAAAATAATAGGCATCATTACACTTGCACCTAAATTTACAATATAATCAATTACAAACATAATATACCTACTTTTTATTAGCTCATGAACAATTCATTTATTTCACTCTGCAAAAGCATTTCATAGATAGAACGTTTTCATTAAAACTATATTCTTCTATTAGAAGAATAAATATTGTATTCCCCCTTTTATTAGCTTATAAATAGTTTATTTCGTTTCATTCTATGGAACTACTTTTCATCAGATAGAACACTTTTTATTATAAACGTTTTCTTTAAATATGCAATAGTTTTCTGTAATTTTCTTAAGTTATTTTTAAAATAAATATGAGTTTATGTTATAATTATCTTATATATAGACAAGAAAAGAGGCGATTTAATGGAGATTATTAGATCTGTAGAAAGAAGCTTTTATGTATTAGAAACATTGTCAAATTATCCAAAAGGACTAGGAATTACAGAATTATGCAATCTTACTGACTTATCTAAAGCAACAATTTTTAGAATTCTTAATACTTTAATTCAACTAGGATATGTTAACCAAAACCTTCAGAATAGTAAATATTTATCTACTTTTAAATTATTAGAAGTAGGTACTAGAAAAATAGATGGATTAGATATACGAAAATTAGTTCACCCATATCTAAAAGAAATATGTGAAATTACAAATGAAACTGTTCATCTTGTAGTTAAGGATGGTATTTATGGTGTATATATAGATAAAATTAAACCAAACAAGTCTATAACTATGAATACTAATATAGGAATGAGAAAACCACTATACTGTACTGCTTACGGTAAAATTTTAATTTCTGATTTATCTACTGATGAAATAAAAGATCTGTGGTCGAAAAGTAATATAGAAAAGTATACTGATAATACAATAACAGACTTATCAGTATTTCTAGAAGAACAAGAAGCAATAAAAAATAATCAATATGCATTAGATGATGAAGAAGTAGAAGACAATATATGTTGCATAAGTTCTCCTATTAGAGATTATTCAAATAAAATTGTTGCTGCTATTAGTTTGTCTTACATTAAATCTAATACCACAAACGAAAATATTCTTAACTATATTTCTATTATAAAAAAATATTCTAAATTAATTTCTAATGCATTAGGTGCAAAATAAATATAACTAATAGATCATTCCTTTTGTTTGGATTATTGGTACTTATTTCAATCCAACATCTGGGGTGATTTTATTTTTATTTAAAATTACAACTAGATATTTAGCCAATGAACAAACTAAAAACATTAAAAGATTTAGTTTGAGTATTTCTAAAAATATTAAAAATATCAAAAATACGTGATTTATCTTTTTCAGAAATACCTATTCCTTCATCTCGTACTTCCACAATTATATTTTTATCATCTTGTTTCATTGATATATGTACAGTACCATCATTATGTGAGAACTTTATAGCATTTCCTATTAAATTAATCCATATTTGTTGTACTAATTCTTCATCACCTTCATAATTCACACTTTCTAGGTTAATATCAAGTTCTAAGTTTTTCTTAATCCACTGTTCTTCAAATAGCAAAATACTCTTTCGTATCTGCTCATCTAGCGAAAAGTTCTTTCCTTTACTTTGAATTGTTTTATTTTCCAGTGCTGAAATCCTTAATAAATTTGATGATAAGTTACTAAGTCTATTTGTTTCTTCTATAATAATATCTGTATATTCGTCAAATTTCTCTTCAGGTAAATTTTTATCTTTTATAAGCTCTACAAAACCCTTAATAGATGATATTGGTGTCTTAAATTCATGAGATACATTATTAATAAAATCTCTACGTAAATACTCAATATTTTTTAGTTCCTCTGTCATCAAATTAAAATTTTCTGCCAAAATTCCAATTTCATCATCACTTTTATATTGTATCCTTACATCGAAATTACCTTTAGCAACTTCCTTTGTAACATCACTTATATGCTTTATTGGTTTGGATATAAATTTAGTTGCAAATACCATAAGTATAGAACCTATAACTGCACATAAAAGTACAGTCAATATTAAAAGAATAATAATACCTTTCTCATCACTCATTGATACTATTTCACTCAAATTAGGAGTTGCAATAAGTACAAAGCTCAATGAAGTCACACAAGCAAAACACAGTATGCTAATAAATATTAAAGTAAACTTTACTCTTATTGAATTTGTGAATTTTTTCATACATATTTCTCCGCTTTATAACCAAGCCCCCGTATAGTTATAATTTTAAATTCTTCTATATCTTCAAATTTCTTTCGAAGCTTTTTTATGTGACTATCAACTGTTCTTTGATCTATATCTACATCCATTCCCCATATTTCATCCATAAGCTGCTGCCTTGTAAAAATTTGCTTAGGATAGCTTAATAATTTAAATAGTAGATAAAATTCTTTTTTAGGTAGTTCATAAACCTTATCATTTGTAGTCACAGTAAGAGCATCATAATCCAAAACTACATCCCCAACATTTAACTTATGCTCAGTAGAAATTTGTGAACGCCTTAATAATGCGGCAACTCTCAAAATCATTTCATTTAGATTAATCGGTTTCA
This sequence comes from Clostridium sp., assembly GCA_003539755.1. Taxonomy (GTDB): domain Bacteria; phylum Bacillota; class Clostridia; order Clostridiales; family Clostridiaceae; genus Clostridium. The sequence goes on along the minus strand of DPOH01000326.1, from coordinate 34,037 downwards.
CCATATAATCATCTGCTCCAACTTGAAAACCTTTTTCCATATCCTCAAAGCTTTCCTTTGCTGTAACCATTAGTATTGGAATATTATAATTTGATGTTCTCAAGCTTTTTGTCAGTTCATATCCACTCATGTGAGGCATCATAATATCACTTATAATTAAATCTATGTATTGATTTTCAAGAATATCCAATGCAAGTTCTCCATTTTCAGCTTGATAAATAGCATATCCTTCTTGTTCTAAACGAGCAGCAATTAGTTTTCTTAAATTTGTGTTATCTTCCACGACTAAAATATTAAACATAGTAAGTTCACCTCTTTTCTAGTTAATATTATCATATTTCATAACCTTAACATGACCTAATACATATAACTTTATTAAATTTCTCATACAACTATACTTCCATATAAACATAAAGAAAATACTTGAGCTAGTTGAAAATCTAGTTCAAGTATATATGTTTCTCATTATTTTTTCTTTCCAATAACTAAGCATACAGGATAACACATTCTTCCTCCTGTGTGTTTACAGAATGAACACCATACGCGAGTTCCAGACATATATGGTGCTTTAAGATTTAAACATTTTTTTGGTAATCCTTTTGGTGGTTCAGTGTATTTCATTTTTGATTCCTCCTAAAATTTATTTTTTTATAACGACTTTTCTCAAAGCCTATTATAGATTTCATATATGTCCTCAATGTGACCTGATATTATCATACTAATTACTTGAAATATACGTGACTTATCTAACTTTTATGTAACAATAAAAAAACACGACTACCTGTAATCAGCTATTTAAGCTATATTATAAGCAGTCGTGGGTTTTATGGTGGAGGTGACGGGTGTCGAACCCGTGTCCGAAAAGAGCGCCATCTATCTTTCTCCGAGTGCAGTTTATGTTTTGACATTCCCTCATAGGCACGCCCATAAACAGGCTTACCTAATCAGTAGCTTCATAAATACCCCTTTAGCTCAAAGCTTTGCTAAACTTCGTTTCCCACTTTAATGACACCAGTGATCCGAGCCGTAGGCAACCCGGGCTGATGAGCAGCTATTAAACTAAGCTGCTAATGCAAAATTATCTTCTGCGTTTACATTTAATGCATACTTTATTAACGAGGACACATGCTTCCCTCGACTCGCTTAATAAACCGCTTCTCTCCCCGTCGAAGCCAAAACACCCCCATAGGTTAAGATGGTTTAATAACTTTATATTTAATTTTCAATCAAGTTCATCTTGTATAACTGATTATAGCTTAATAAATCGGCAGTGTCAAGTTGGGTATTTTTTTAATAAAACACTGTTTTTTACAATTAATTTTATATGTACTATTTTAATTTTTTGTTTTTAATCTAAAAAATATAATGTGAATATATTAGCTTTTTAATTACTAATATATTCACATTATAACTTTTATATATTATCTTATATTCGTGCATACTTTCCTATATTCACAATACTTTCTAGATAGAATTGAAGATAATTTCTGCTGCTCCAATCCATACTGTTTTTTACCTTACGAACCATTGGTACATTATCTGTAATTATATTATCTACTCCAAGAGCAATCATATCTTCAGCAGTTTCCTCACCATTAATGGTCCATACATGTATTTCTTTATTCATATCATGGAGTTTAGTTATAAGCTCAGGTTTTACTAAAGAACTTTCAATGCTTATAAAATCTGCATCAATATTTTCAACTTCTCCAACACTCATTGCAATAATATAACCATACTTAATCAAAGGATCATATGATTTAGCTTGCCTTAAGCAATCATAATCAATCGAAGTTACTACAACCTCATCTTCCATATTATATTTTTTAATTAACTCTATAGTCTTCTCTGCTACATCATCATTTTCTTTCATAGGTTTAAGTTCTATGTTCAACTTAATTTTTCCCTTTGCTTCTTCCAATACACTTTCTAATGAAGGTATTTTTTCATCGGCAAATTCAGGACCTACATATGAACCATTATCTATTTTTGATACTTCTTCATATGATAAGTTTTTGATTTCATTACTAATTCCACTGATTCTTTTTAAAGTAGAATCATGAAAAAGTACAGGCACATCATCCTTTGTTGTTTGAACATCAATTTCTGCAAAATCTGCTCCTTCACTAATAGCTTCTCTTATAGATGAAATACTATTCTCTGGTGCTCTAAGAGTACTTCCTCTATGTGCTGTAATTTGAGTATCAATAGGAATTGTTTTATTAAAAATTATATCTCCACCTTTTACTCCTATAAATATTATGAATAAAACTATTGATATTTGAAGATAGGTACCACCAATAGCTTTTGAAATTTTATAAATAAAGTTTCTACTATAGTCCTCATTAGTTGAAAAGTTTCTTTCCTTCACTTTTTCATTTCTTATTTTATAAAATAGTTCAACAAGAAAACTTATAAATATAGGCATCATTATTATTGATATTAATACATGTAAAATATAAAAAACTAATAATGCCAGCCCTCCTGTAATTAAAAAAGCAACAGTATTGCTTCCAAATATTTTTCCCAAAACAATTTCTTCTAATATAGATATGTTTTCTAATAATTCATAAATAATAGAATTTAAAATTGTCCAAATACTTGTATATATAAAAAGAGTTAATCTATTTCTCTTATAAAATAATTTGCTATTTCGAAGACATTCCTTAGCACTTTTGTTTTCAATTATAAGCTCTGGAATAGCTAAAACCCATCTAAATAGCAAAATTGCCAATATAATTATAAAAATAGCATAGGCTGCTTTTCCCATCATAGTCTTTGAAAGTTCCAATGTTACAAAAGGTGGTATAGTAAGTTTCCTTATTAGAGAACTATAAAATCCTATCCCAATCAATGGTCCAATTACTACTGTAATTAAAAATAAAGGAATCATAGAAAATCCAAGTGTCTTGGGAACTATCGAAAAACTATTAAATATCCCTTCTATTAGAGTTACCTTTTCTCTTTTATGAGATTTATGGGCAACATAAGTAAGTACTGATATTTCTATAAAAATTACTAAAAATGCAATCAGCATTAAAAGAATTGAACTTAATATTCCCATTGGAGTTGTTGCAAACTTAACTAACTCCTTATTTGTCAGCGCCAAAATCCCTTCTGCTTTCATAAATTTGTTCACTATTAAATAATTAATAGGTACAAATAAGAAAGCTACTAATATTTTATAGCACATTTCAAAACATATAACTGCTTTAAAATTATACTTAGCATTACTGTATGTACTTTTAGCCAGGCTAATCATTTCTTTTCTTCTTAAAAACTTATAGCTATTTTTTATTCTTTTAGCTTTTTTTCTTCCAATAATTTTTCCTATCAATTTTTATAACCTCATTAATAATTAATTTAAGTTAAATTATCTTTACTATATATTTCTATGCAAATTAGGCAGATTCTCTATAGAATCCGCCTGTATCTTTTATCTTAACTATATTATAATCATTCTTTCTTAATTATCCATTGCTTTGTAATAAGTATAATACATTTTTAAGAATTTTTCTATTTTTTTAAATAATTATCTATGGCTGTAGCTGCTTTTTTTCCAGCTCCCATAGCAAGTATTACTGTAGCAGCACCTGTTACAGCATCTCCACCTGCATAAACACCTTTTTTAGTTGTAAGACCTGTTTCCTCTTCCGCTATTATACATCGTTTCTTATTAATTTCTAATCCTTCTGTAGTAGATGAAATAAGAGGATTTGGCGATGTTCCAAGTGCCATAATAACTGTATCTGCATCGATAACAAATTCAGATTCAGGTATTTCAACAGGTCTTCTTCTTCCAGACTCATCTGCTTCACCTAGTTTCATTTTTACGCACTTAATTCCTTTAACCCATCCATTTTCATCAGCTAATATTTCTACAGGATTAGTTAATAAATCAAAAATAATTCCCTCTTCTTTTGCATGATGTACTTCTTCTGCTCTTGCTGGAAGTTCTTCCTCACTTCTCCTATATACAATATGACTTTCTGATCCTAGTCTAAGTGCAGTTCTTGCTGCATCCATAGCAACATTTCCTCCACCTACTATAACTGTTTTATTTCCTATATTTACAGGAGTATCATAACTCTCATCTGCAGCCTTCATTAAATTAACTCTTGTTAAAAATTCATTAGCTGAAAATACTCCATTTGCATTTTCACCTTTAATACTCATAAATTTAGGAAGTCCTGCTCCTGATCCTATAAAGGCAGCTTTAAAGTTTTCCTTTTCAAATAAATCATCTAATGTTATAGTTCTTCCAACAATAACATTAGTTTCAATTTCAACTCCAAGCTTCTTTATATTCTCTATTTCCTTTTCTACAACACTCTTCTTTGGAAGCCTGAATTCTGGGATGCCATAAACTAAAACCCCACCTGCTTTATGAAGTGCTTCAAATATAGTTACTTCATACCCTATTTTAGCTAAATCTCCTGCACATGTAAGTCCTGATGGTCCTGCTCCAATAACAGCTACTTTCATACCATTACTTGGCTTTTTATTTGTTAAGTCTATATTATTTTCATGAGACCAATCTGCTATAAAACGTTCAAGCTTCCCTATAGATAATGGTTCTCCTTTTATTCCAAGAACACATTTACCTTCACATTGTTTTTCTTGAGGACATACTCTACCACAAACTGCTGGAAGTGAGCTATATTTTGCAATTTCTTTAGCAGCCCCCTCAAAATCATTATCTTTTATTCTTGCTACAAATGCTGGTATATTTATAGAAACTGGACATCCTGTAACACATTTAGGATTTTTACAGTTTAAACACCTTGAAGATTCTTTAACTGCTTCATCTTCATTATATCCAAGACATACTTCTTTAAAATTCTTAGCTCTTATTTCAGGCTTCTGTTCTCTTACTGGTACTCTTGATAATTTACTGTTTCTGCTCATCATTTATCACCTCTGCATCCACATGATCCACTACTAAAAGTACTGCCTTCCCTTAATTTTAAAACAGCACGTCCTTCTTCATTTTTATACATGGCCTGTCTTCTTATAGATTCATCATAATCAATTAAATGCCCATCAAATTCAGGACCATCTACACATGCAAATTTAACTTCATTCCCAACAGTCACCCTGCATGCACCACACATTCCAGTTCCATCTACCATTATAGGATTTACACTTACTGTAGTAGGAATATTTAATTCTTTAGTAAGCTTAGACATAAACTTCATCATAATCATAGGACCTATTACAACTGCGTGACCATATTTCTTATTTTTATTATTCACTAAATCCCTTAAACAATCTGTAACTCTGCCATTAAAACCATATGAACCATCATCAGTTGAAATATATAAGTTTCCAGCTACTAACCTTAGTTTATCTTCATAAATAAGAAGTTCTTTAGTTCTGCTGCCTAAAATAACATCAACATCAATCTCATGATTTTTCATCCATTTAACTTGGGGATATACAGGAGCTGCCCCTACTCCTCCAGCTATAAAAATAAATTTTTTATGCTTTAAATTATCTATACTATCTGTTACAAATTCACTTGGATTTCCAAGAGGACCTACAACATCACATAATTCCTCATCTGTTTTAAATTGTGCAAGTTCCATGGTGCTCTTCCCAACAGTTTGAAACACAATTGTTATTGTTCCTTTTTTATCATCATTATCGGCAATTGTAAGTGGAATTCTTTCACCTTTTTCTGTATTTTTCACAATTACAAACTGCCCTGGCTTTGCACTTGAAGCAATCTTATTCGCATATACTTCAATTTGAAATATATTTTCTGTAAGCTGCTTTTTGCTTACAATTTTGTACATATATCAGCTCTCCTTTATACACTTGCTAATATATATTACGCTCCATATGTTTTTTTCAGAATACCATAAATTAACTTTTTATATATTATTCTGTACGATATATGCTTTAAACTTCATTTGCTAAAGGAAGATTTATATTTATTAAAGTAGATATATACTTATTTTTTATATATATATCCCCATTATTTTCTTCTATTAATTTCTTTATTTCATTAAGCTTATATATATCTTCCCATCCATCAATACAATTGAAATAAATTCGCTTTATTAAATTAATAAACTTTTTATCCTTTACATGAGTACAGCTATTTTCTATTTCTATAACTGCACTTTCAAATACTCTGTAAACTCTTACTATTATAATTCCATCATGCTCCAAATAATTAACTGTATTTTCTCTTATTACAGATAATATATAAAATAGTAAATCATCATTTATATCAATCTGACTGCTTTCTATACCTTCTTCCAATAAAACATGTATTCCTTCATCTAATGCTGGCTTTAATGCTTTATATATAATAGAATTCTCATTATTTTTTATAGATACAACATTAGATACTTGACTATTTTTCACACATATCTTTTTCAAGAATTCTCCCAATTCTTTCCATCTGCATAACAAATACAATCCGTATAAGTATGATATCTGCGCCCCATAATCATGTTTTATTTTCCCAAGCTCATTATTTTTAATTTCTAATGCAGTATTCACTTCTTCCATGCTGTCAAGTTTATTATCAAACTCCATAGTAATATATACTATTGCTATGGTAAATAATAATATATTTATTATCATAACCTTATTTACAATCATTGCTGTATTTACAATCATTGTTTCATATCTAATATTAGCAATACTATCACCCATTATTTCAACAAAATTTTTACAAAATGCATTTAGTACCATCATATCTAAAAAAAATCCTGATATAATCATCAAAATAGTAAGTATTACATTCTTACTTATAACATGAACATATCTCTTTATATAATCATGAAAAATTCTAATTATAATCATGAATGAAACAAAAAAGCAAAAGTTAACAAAACAATAATTCTCTGCATTAAGTTTACGTTTAATAAAAAATTCAATTATTTTTATACAGCCACCATTTATCTGAAAATAATTAATAGATAAACAAATAAAATATGCCACTGCAAATGCCATAACAGCCTTCTTCTGATTTTCCTTATAAAACAGAAAAATGCAGGTTAAATTAATAATGTGCAGCAATATGATTACCTTAAAAATATTAGTAAGATTTAAAAGAAGAACAGCATTTAATATTACTATAATTGTATCTACTGCTATTACATTTTTCTTACTGTGTATATTTATATTAATTATCCTAATAATCCATAAGTTCTCTAAAATTAACTGCATCACCAAAAATATAAAATTGATCATAATACCCCCAAAATACATTAATCACAAGGTAGTGTTATTTTAAAACCTGTAATTAAATCTGTACTGCTTACTTCAATATGCCCATTATTTTTTTCAACTAATTCTTTTACTATATTTAATCCAAAGCCATGGCTTCTATCATAATTTCTTTTTGTAGTAAATCCCAACTTAAAAATATTTTCCAGCTGATCTTCTTCTATTTTAGGTCCATTATTTTCTATAATAATTATTATATTATCTTCTTCCCTATATGTTTTTGCATTTATTATTCCACCTTTTCCAGCAAATCTTCGTGCATTATTAGTTATATTTAATATTATTCTATATAACTCCATCTTATCTATATCCGCCAACTCAAGACTATATCTTTCATCTATATTTACATTTACTCCATCCTTAATTGCATGTGCTAAAGTCATATGTAACATAGAACTACTCTTCTCATTATTTACTTCAACATTGCTGACTTCTCCATTGTTGCTGTTAATTATATCTTTAAGTCTTTCCCCAACTTCTTCTATTTTTCCCTCTTTAAATAAAGTATTCATCTCATTTATTGCGTTTCCATGACAATCTTTAATTTTTTTTAATTCTTTATTCACATAATTTAATTTAAAATTTAGCTTTACCATCTTCTTAACCTTAATATATCTAATCATACAGAAAATTAAATAAAAAATAAAAAATATTACAAAACCTTTGAATATAAATAGTTCAAGTAGTCTCATTTTATTCTCAGGTAACACCTCAGTGAGAATCAAGAAAATATCCACTACAAAACTTAATATAATTATTAAAAATCTATATTGTGTTTTATTTTTTATATTATCATATACTTCAACTACACTTTTTAATCCATACAAATATATAGCCATTAATACAGATGCAACCATAAAGTTTCCAAGTGTAAATTCCATTCTATCTCCGAAGAGAACATACTTGGTTGCTGAATACATAAGGCATTCATAATAACATATAGAATAAGCAAGTATTGCATCATGCAGCCTATCCTTATAAACTGTTCCGCATATTAAAAAAAATCCTATATAATGAGCCTCAATTATAATATTTGACTTTCCATCTAGCAGTACCATTAATGTAATTACTAATGTCATAAAAATCAAAAAAGATTTCACCCATTTAATTCTATCCTTTTTCATATCATCACTTAAACACTTCGATACTGCATAAAGAAATACACCACCTTGATATACATAACTTAGGAAATCAATCAAAACATAGTTATTAAAAATCATTTCTCCCCCATACCAATCATAGTTTTCTATAATGTAATTCTTACACCATATTGAACCATACTTTAAATAATTTTTTACCTTTATACTTTTATTTTTTCCTTAACTATTTTCACATTTTATCTTCTAGTTTGTTTAATGTGTTAATGTCATCTCAATATTCCATATAATCTTTATTTTTATTACATATTCCACAATATTTTCAAATATTTTTGTGTATTTTTATTATTATTTTTACTTATATGTGATTAAAATTAATTATAGCATCTTTTTTGTTAATTCTCAACATTTATTCCAAATTATTTTCATTTTTCTTGTTTTTTCTAACAAACTGATTTAATCCCATTATTTTCTTGAACATATTGTTATGAACTATGAACATTGATATGATAATATCGTTCAATAAATGAACTTTAAAAATTAATTACTATAACTATGGAGGTTTTATTATGGAAGATATGTCTTATTGGAAAGAAGTATGGGAAAGAAAAGGACGTGGAAATACTAGTGATTTAGGCGAACTTGATGGATATGAAGATACAACTGCTGACGTAAAACAAATAGCTGAAAATATAATCAAAGAACTTGATATAAAAGAAACTGATAGTGTATTAGAAGTTGCATGCGGTGCAGGTGGACTAGCTCAATACATAAAATGTGCTAAATATGTAGGCGTTGATTACTCTACTACATTAGTACAAAAACACATTGAATTACTACACAATTCTGTACTACACGGTGAAGCAAATGATCTTATTTTTAAAGATAAAACTTTTGATGTAGTATTCTGCTTTGGTGCATTTCACTATTTCCCAAATCATGAATATGCAAAGCAAGCTATTTCAGAAATGAAGAGAATTTCTAAAAGAGCTATTTTTATTGGGGATTTACCAGTAACATCACATAGAGATACTCATTTATTATACAAAAAAGAAGATTTTAAAGATTGGAAAATAATCGATGGATACTATAATCCTTGCAGATTTAATGTTTCTTTAAAACTAGATGATTAATAAATTTAATACTAATATAAATAACAGCCTATATTACTTAATTACTTGTTAAGTAATATAGACTGTTATAAAATAATGTTTTTTACAAAACTTAATTATGATACAACTCCTGAAATTATTATTCCAATTGCAATCATAAATCCAGCTATAACTATTGCAACTGCAGTATTTTTATTTTTTAATTCTTCATTAAAATCAACCTTAGTCAAAACTTTATCGAATACACAATATCCAAAAATTAAAAGTACTATTCCTACTACTCCAAATACAATGCTTAGTCCAGCATCCATTAATATTCTTTCCATACTTTCACCACTTTCTATAATATTTGAACAAGAGTATTTAAAATTCACTCTCATATTTGTATAATTTTTTATATAAAATTTTAAATTATTTACTTAATATACGTTGAGATATATTCTGAATTTTTATTTGTAACTATCTCTCCTAATCTAGTGTATACTCCAGCTACTTTATCACCTGTAATATATGCTCCCATAATAGGAAATTGAAATTTGCATTCTTTATCTATAGTTGTATATACTTCTGTCTTTAATGGCCTGATATTAACTCTATCTTGAAAAATACATTGTTCATACTCCTCTTTGTTAAAATCACAGCTCATACTTATTCCCTCTCCTTCACGTGATAAACATGGTTTAACCATATAATCTCCAGAGAGTTTTTTATCTTTTTCTAAAGTTGTATAAGGAATATATTTTAATATAAATTTTTCTTCATCATCGTTTAAGACTGCTTTACCAATCAATTCATGTAGTACTGCAAAAAACGCTTTTGATTGAGTTATAAGAGTATGCCCTGGATTTATAAGATATTCTTCACTACTTAATATACCTATAAACTTTTTCATTTCTTCATCATACTCAAACCAATCTAATGGAAAATATCTATATATAGCATGTATCTCTTCCCCATACATATATATTTTGTTATTGCACTTTTTTAAATCATATATATTCCCAAAAATAATATTATAATTGCCACATTCTTTTAGTATTTCACTTACTGCATAAGTATTGTATATATCTTCGTAATACCATGATGTTACTACTGCTATATTTTTAATTGTTTTATTTTTTTCTAAATCGCTTATTATTTTCTTCAAAGTATGTCTAATATTACCCCTAAACTTCTCGTTTGGATTACTGTATTCAAGAGTAAATTTATCCTTTATAAACTCACTTACTCCCATTGATTCAACAAGACCTGCTGGTGTTTCTGAATTAAATTCTAGTATTTTTAAATTGCTATAGTTATCAAGTGCAAAATCAATCCTTCCTATAGCACACAATTCTTTTACATCTGATTGTTCTACTATTTTATATAAACTTTCTGGTATTCCAAGTATTGGCCCAAAAAGATTTAAATTTTTCTGAATATAAGGATATATTTTTTTCAGAATACTACAAAATACACTTCCTGCTTCTTTTATTTCATAATATAAATTCTCTACTATTATAAATCTGTCCAATGAAATATACTCATTTATTCCTGTATAAGCTCCTGTAAAATTATATTTAAAGGATAATTCTTCGCTTAATTCTTCATAAATTTTTATTCTTTCATCTTCATTTATAATATTAGATTTTTCTATTGCTATTGGATATTTATCTTTACCTAATGGTGACATCCATGTATAGTAATCATCAGTTAAAAACTCTGTACTCCACCTTACTAAATAGCCAATAGCCTTTTCTTCCATAATATAAACTCCAAAGTTACCATAAGCCGTAAGTGGTATATTTGTATTCCTGTAGTCAGGTGCATAAGTATACTCTTGCCTTATATCTATAAAATCTTGAACTACATGTATTTTCTTATTATCTAAAATTGAATTTATTTTATGGCTCCATTCATTATCTTTATAAGACTTTCCTATATAAACTTCTTGACTGTATCGTCCTAGTGATGACTTCACTACATATTTATCTTTTTCTTTGATTACATCAGCTGAATTCTTATCTGTTAATATTTCTGTATAAGGTAAACATGCTTTTATTATGTTTTTATCACTTTCACTTAATTTATCAGAATTGCTTTTTATCAAATCCCATAAGTATGCAAAGAATCCCTTAGCCTGTATAGCAATAACTCTAGGGTCATTTAATATTAAAACTTTACCTTTATCAAAAGCATCAAGAACCTCTTCAATATTTCTTATTTCATGAAAGAATTCTGTTGGGAAAAGCCTTAAAATCACATCTAGCTTTATTTCTGAATAAGCATATACATTTCCATCCTTCACAGATAAATTATCATTTCCTACTTGAATCACGTTTATATTTGAATCTTCTAAAATATGCTTAAAATAATAACTATGATGAAGCTCTTCATAATGACATGGATCCATTAAAAATCCCAAATTAATTTTTCTGTCCTCATTTACATAATCATTGCTTATTCTTATTAGCCTATCCTTTATCTTTTCAATATATCCCTCATTCAAATTACCCTTAAAATCACACTTTTCTGCCAAATGCATTTCTTTTTGGCCACAAGGCTTATCATAATTAAATTCTGCAAAAAACATTTTATCTTCACTATTAATAAAGGTATCATATCTTGTCCAATACATTGGTGATACAGGACATTTCAAATTAAATATCTTCTCCTTAAGTGGAAAATCATCAAAGTAATTTAAAAGTTCACTATGTTTTTCATTAATATTATTCAATACATCTAAGGCTATTCTGTTTATTTCTTCACTATAATATTTAATTTTCTCGGCAATATCCTGCTCTATAAAAAATGGAATCTGAGAATGAACATATTCTTCTCCTAATCCGCTTACCATATAATTATCAAATAAAATATCTTCTGTATATTTAAACTGCTTTTTCATATTTTTTCACCATATCTTTACTTTTAACTTGAAGCACTTCCACCAGTTTTTCCTGAATAACTAGATGATTTTCCAGATGAAGAATTTGATATACTTGAATTTTTGCTGCTTCCTGAAGAACTGCTGAATATATGCCAGCCACCTCCACTACTAGAATGATAACTTGTTGTTCCTCCTGTAGATGTAGTACCAGAAGAGTTAATTTCATCTTGTTCCTCTTCTTCTTCCTGTCTATCATTGAAATTGCATCCTAAAAGAACACTTGGTGCTGAAACTGAAAATACTGCTGCAATAGCCATAGATAAAGCTTTTTTCTTATTCTTCTTTATTATTTCCTTAAAGTCATCCATTAATTATCCACCTTTACTAAATTAACTTTAATATATTGTCTTATATATGTAATATAGTCCATTAAATCTTCCTTAATCTCATTTCTAGTTACTATAGAAATACCTTCAAAACCTAAATTCTTTAGGAACTCAACCGTTGGAAGATCATCAAAACCTACTGAATATTGATTATTAAGCTTATCATTCATTTTATCCATATTAATCTTTTCATCATATCTATCATATGGTATAAGCATCACATATTTATTTGTTTTTATATCTATCAATTTATCTGAATACTTAATAAGCCTACATATGTTATCTTTAGTTCCAACAATCCCAAAAGGATGAAATAATAAATTAATATTCAATATTGGCTTTATTTTATTTTCATTATTTATTTTCAATGCAATATCCAGTATCTTATCAAATTCAAAATCCGCAATTACGAAATTATTATCACTACTTTCATTTAAGACTAAAGATAATATTTTTTCATCAGCCTCTTCATGAACATCTTTTATTTTAAAATCATCATAAGTCTGTAAAGAAACAAAAGGACTGCTTCTAAAAAAACACCTATATGGTCCTAATCCCTTTTTCCACGTCCTATATATTTTTCTAAAATCAATTTCTTTTAAGTTCATCACAAATTACCTTTCATAAGTTACTGCATATATACCATCAAGTGATAAATACTGCTTATATCCATCTTCATTAATAAATACAACTCTATTCTCTGCACATTCATCTTCGCATACTTGTCCATTAAAGCTTATTTCTGGTTTTGATTTTTTCCATGAATAAATATTTTCATAAATATTTATTTCTTTTGCATCTGCTAAAAAACCATAAGACAACTTATATACAATTGCAAAATTATTTTTTGTTGAAATGATCTGTCTGTAATTCTTATTATCTATAGTTGTATCTACAGCAATTAAACCATTATATAAATTAGTTAATGTTCCTTCTAATACTTCTGTTGGTTTGTCCTTATACCAATCATCAAAGGTTCTATAAATGAATATTTCCACAATTACCTCCAAATATATAATTTTGCCTTTATTATACAATATTTTGTATATATATACTACTTCTTTATACTACAGTTATAAAAAATCTGTAGAAAATAAAGTATCAAGAGTAAAACTTTAAAATGTTTTAAAAATCTTACTCTTGATAAAATAAATTCTACAGATTTATAACATTACAAAAATAATCTTTCATTATCTCAACAAATTTTTTCATATTTTCAGGATATATATCTCCTATATTAGCAATTCTAAATGTATTCTTTGTTGATATTTTTCCTGGATAAATAGTAAATCCTCTTCTTCTAAGATAATCGTGAAAATCATTAAAATTATACTTATCACTTTTTGGCTCTACTATTGATGTTAAAAGTTTAGATGAATCCTCATCTCTTACAAGTCTTTTTAACTTTAATTCATCAAGTCCATTCCACAATATATCGCAGCACTTTTTATATCTAGAATTTCTCTCTTCAATAGTTTCTTTGTTTGCTTCAACAATAGCCTGCTTAAGAGCATATAAAACTTGTACAGGTGGTGTAAATCTCATCTGGTAATTATCTTTAAAGAATAGATATTGTTCATAAAGATTAAGGTATAAGTTTCGTGGTTTTATATTTTTAATTTTCATAAGTGCTTCTTTATCTGCTATTACAAAACTTACCCCTGCCATTCCTTGTATACATTTATTAGAACTTGATGCTAAATACTTAATATTCATTTCTTTCATATCAATAGGTATTCCAGCAAATGAACTCATAGCATCTACTATCATATCTATATCATACTTTTTACATATGTTCCCAATAGATTTGATATCATTTAAAATACCTGTTGTAGTTTCATGGTGTATTACACTTAAATATTTTATCTTATATTCAAATAAGCTTTCTTCATCAATATTGTGTAATACTATATTTTCTTCGCCATCATTATTTTTCTCTTCTAAATCTATTTCCATATGTAAATTAAATTTCTTTATTACATTTTCCAAATAATTAATGTTCATTCTCTTTACTTTTGAACATTTTAATTCAATATATTTTAATCTATATATTTCAGCCATCTGGCATATTCTTTGTCCATATGCGCCATTATTAATAATAAGTAAAATTTCACTATCATCTACAACTGAACTTATTATACTTTCAACAGCAGCAGTTCCCGAACCTCCAAATAATACTGTTGTATACTCATCATTTGAGCCAACAAGTTCTGTAAGCCCCTTAGATACAAATTCCATTACTTGCCCAAATTCTTCTTCCCTAGGGCATATATCAGGAACAACCTGCGCCATCTTTACAGTATCTGTTGTAGTTGCTGGCCCTGGATTTAACAGTATATTTCTTTTTATATTCATGTAACATTCCTTCTTACTTTTAATATATTAAAATTACTAATTTTCTTAAATTAATCTTGATTTAAAAACCTCATAAAATCTTCTTTATTTTCTATTGGTGTTCTAGTAGGTCTTCCAAGATTACTTCTTGCACCTTTTTTCACCTTAACCTCTAATAATACAGGTCCATCTATTTTATCTATTAATTTTATATATTTTAATAATTCCTCTTCAGTAGAACATGAATAAATTCCTTTATATCCACAAGATGCAGCTATTGATGAAATATTTATTTTAAAACCTGCTGTTTCCTGACCTCCAACCGAATCATGTGCTCCATTATTTATAACTATATGTTTATAGTTCTTAACATCTAAACTGCCTATAATAGATAATCCTCCAAGATGCATTAATACAGCTCCATCTCCATCTATGCAGTATACATTTTTATCTTTATTGCTAAGCGCAATACCTAGTGCAATCTGAGATGCATGTCCCATAGAACCAACTGTTAAAAAGTCCTTTTCATGACCTTCATTATACTTTTCACGTATTTCAAATAGCTCTCTTGATGCCATTCCAGTTGTAGATACTATAGCTGAATTTTTATTCATATTAGATACTATAATTTCTATTGCTTTTTCACGAGATAAAGTTAAATTTTTGTATTCACTAACCTTTTGAAGTTTATACTCACTAAAGGTATTCTTCTTTATTACAAATGCAAAAGGCGCACTTTTTTCTGTCATATATTCATATGCACTTTTTATATATTCCTTCATTTCATCTTCACTTGTGTTTTCATCAATTACCTTATAGTTAATTCCTAACACTTCTAAAAGATCAAGTGTTACAAGACCCTGCTTTTTATGCTGTGGTTCATCTTTTTTTCCCGGCTCACCTCTCCAGCCAATAACCATAAGCATTGGTATTTTATAAACTTTTTCATCTATAAGGGATGCCACTGGATTTACTGCATTTCCAATTCCTGAATTCTGCATATATACAAGTCCTATTTTCCCTGTCGCTAAATAATATCCAGCTGCTATTGCTACTGCATTCCCTTCATTTGCCGCAGTAATATTTTTTTCAGGTTCCACATTATCCTTTATATAAGCACAGAAAGATTTCAATAAGGAATCTGGTACACCTGTAAAGAATTTAATATGGTTATTCACTAATTCATCATAAAATTTTTCAGTCTGTATCATATTCTTTTCTCCCAAATAATTAAAATTATATTTCTATAATAAAACACTCATATTTCTTAACTATATCTGAATAAATCTTATTTTCCACCAGGTATTAATGTTAATATTTCTTTTATTGGCATACACTTTTCAGATGCTTCCATTGATCTTTCATTCTTTAAAATGCTTGCTGCTGTTTCTACCATTGCAGGATATGCACTTCTTATTAAGTGATTAGCATAAATAACTACATTTACACCTAAATCAGCTAATTCTTGTTCCTTCATAAAATTATAAGATGTAGGTACAACAATTAATGGAACTCTATTTTCTAATTGTGAGTATAGCTTGCAGAATTCTACTATTTCTCTTCCGTCCTTTTCTTTACTATGAATCATAATTCCATCTGCTCCAGCTTCAATATATGCTTTAGCTCTTTCTATAGAATCCTTTATTCCAGCCTTTGCAATAAGACTTTCAATTCTTGCAATAATCATAAAATCACTAGTAACTCTTACTTCTCTACCAGCTCTTATTTTTTCTGAAAAATGTTCTATAGTATCCTGAGTTTGTTTAACTTCTGTACCAAATAAAGAATTCTTTTTAAGCCCTGTTTTATCTTCAATAATTATTGCTGATACTCCTAATCTTTCTAAGGTTTTAACTGTGTAAACAAAGTGTTCTATTTGTCCACCTGTATCTCCATCAACTATTATTGGTTTTGTTGTAACTTCTAATATATCATTTATTGTATTTAATCTAGATGTTAAATCTACTAATTCAATATCTGGTTTTCCCTTTGCTGTTGAATCACACAAAGAGCTTACCCACATTCCATCAAATTCTTTAATTCTTCCTTCATCATTTACTTTAGTTTTTTCTACTATAAGTCCTGTAAGTCCATTATGTGCTTCTAATATTCTAACTAACTTCTTAGAATAAATTAAATCCTTAAGTTTCTTTAACCTAACCTGTGGAGTTGTCCCTATTTGATTTAGTTCTTCATCTAATTTTGAAATAGATACACCTTTAGTATAAGGAACTTCCTTAAGCTCTCCTCCCCATTCCTTTAATGCTTCGATTACCTTAAGTCTATATTCCTTTTGAAGTCCTTCCTTCCAGTCATCACCATGCATCACATAATCAGGTCTTATTTTAAGCAGATTAGGTACTTGATCCAATGTATCTTGTGGAATTACTTTTATAACTCCCTTTATATTCTCAATTACTTCTTTTCTTTCATCATATTTCATTATTGGAGTTCTCCAATATCCTCTAATAACATCATCAGTATGTAATCCTACTATAATATTTCCAAGTTTTCTTGCTTCATTAAGAACATTTAAATGCCCTTGATGAATTATATCTGCGCTCATTGCTACATATACAATTTTCATATTTGTCCCCACTTTCTTAATGTATATTAATAGATTCATTTAATCTAAGAAATTACTTTTTCAAGTTTAGGCAGTACTTCTCTCTTTATTCTCTCTAGATGATCCTTATTATCTATTTCTCCCCATACTAAATTATGAATTTTTAAATACCCAACACTTCTTTCTTTAGCAGCATCGAAAATTGCATTTTCATAATCATATTTTCTTGACGCATTTTCCTTATAATCTAAGAAATCATATGTCTGCTCTGCATCGAAATTAAACTTCTTATATTCTTTAATCATACTTTTGTAAAGTCCATATGATATTTTTGAAATCCCTACAAGTTCACCATACACCTTGTCTATTTCATTTATATTCTTAGATATCTTATATAAATTATCATCTCTGACTTCAACATAACATTCATCCCCTGAATTTGTTTTTCCACTTAATAAAATACAGTCATCTTTTTCATAATTAATTGCTCTTATAAGTGCATAAACTTCATAAATCAAATCACTTTCTAAAAGAAGAAAATCTTCTTTAATATCATTCTCCAATATTGCAAGTGAAGTCATACTTCCAGTTGCCTTATATTTTCTGTTTTTCTTTGTCTTTATAAATGTATACTTACTTAAAAGTTCATCATATTTAAAACTTAAATGACCAGTTACTATATATATCTGTTCAATACCTATACTTCTTAATTTTTCTATAGATCTTTCCACTAATGTTTTTCCATTAATACTTAGTAGACCTTTTGGAATTTCATCTTTTGTAATTTCACTTAATCGAGATCCCATTCCTGCTGCAAGTATAACAGCTGTTTTCACTCTCCCCATAATCCCAATCTCCTTTCAAAATTCCTCAAGTTCATTTTTTGAACACAAATATAGTAACATTTTCCATTGTTCAATTCAACATGTTCAAGTAACTTTTTTAGAAAAAATTAAAAAACACTAAGTAAAACTTATAAATACATGTTTTACTTAGTGTTTAAGTGTTTTATTTAAAAATTAAGATGTGCAATTATTTTTCTACTCCTACTATTTTAGCTAATGCTGCATCACTAACTGATACCTGCTGTTCACTACCAACTAATTGAGCATATTGCTCTGGAGTAAACTTAGCAACACTAGTTGGTAAGCTTATTTCTTTGTCTTCAGCCTTAGTACTTGTAGCATTAACTACTAATGATACTTTTCCTAAATCTTTAATTTCAATATTAACATTAGAATTTGAAGTATATTTATCATCTTCAAATACTTCTTTAGAAGAAATTGTTGATCCCTTTATAGCATCCTTTATAGAAGTTATTCCTTGTGTAAATCCTTCAGATACAATTTGATTTTTAAATTCTGCTATCTGCTCTGCATTTAATCCTAATGCAAAAGTATTATTTACATTATCTAAATTTTTAGATAATGCCTTTATTCCTTTTACCCCTAAGTCTACTACTTGATCAGAATCTAAATCCATAGTATATTCTCTTCCATTTTGAGTATATGGTAAATCTATATCGCTATCACCAAAAATTGATTCAGAGAGTTTTATTATTTCATTAGGATCAGTCATCATTTTATTTAATTCCATATTCTTCATTCCAGAATCTATTGCAATATACTCTGCATTAATATTTTTTAATCCTTCTGGAACTGCCTGTCCCATCATTGTATATATTCCTTCATAGTATGATTTATTTATATATGCAGTTGCTCCATCTGCATATGCTTTAATTTCTGGAATATTAAATACACCACTTGGATCAGTAAATTTAATCTCTGAATATGATTTATCGCCTGATTTATATGCTGTTGAAGCAAAAGATATAGATACCTTCTGTGCAGCTTCTTTAGATTCAAGATTTAAAGTTCCCTTTGATTCTGAAGAACATGCTTCCCATTCTAATGTTTTAGTTACTTCTTTCATATAATTATTTGTTGTCTGTCCACATCCTGTAAATGTAAGCAAACTCATTGTTGCAGTCATAATAATAGCCAAATTTTTTTTCATTTTCATTTTTCATTCCTCCATAAAAAATGTGTTTGATATTTTTTGTATTCTCATTATAGCACCTTTTCTTTACATTTATTGTAGAATTTATTATATTTATCTTAATCTTATCTTAAATTTATTTATGCATAATTTAAATTTTTATTATGAACTATATGATTCATTTAGATTTATGTACTTTAAATATATTATTAATAAAAAAAGCCCAGCATGAAACTCATGCTGGGTTCTTATACTTTTCTATTTTTAACTATTGAATATTTCTTTATCTAGTGCATCAGAACTCTTTGCAACTGCAACTGCTGAAACCATAGATCCATTAACATTAATCATTGTACGTCCCATATCTAAAATTGGGTCTATTGCAAGTATTCCTCCTGCCATTGGGAAGAATGCTCCCATACCCATACCTGAGATTACTACAGATACAGACATAGTTGCTACTCCTGGAAGTCCTGCTATTCCAAGGGAACTTATTACTATAATAACTAAAAGCATTGCATAAAAACTGAAATCCATTGGTGTTCCAGACATATTTGCAAGTGTTACAGCCATAAGTGCTGGATAAATTGCGGCACATCCGTTCATACCCATATTAGCACCAAGACTACCTACAAAACTAGAAACTCCATTTTCAACTCCAACATTATTAGTTAAAGCTTCTATTGTAACTGGAAGAGTACCTAAGCTTGAACGTGAAGTAAATGCTAAAATTAATGGTTCTGAAACATTCTTAATATATTTAATTGGATTTAATCCATTTGCTGCAACAATAATAAGGTGAATTACAAATACTATTATAATACTTACATATGTAGCTACTATAAACTTTAGAACACTTATGATAGCAGGTATTCCTCTTCCTGCAATTGTATTAGCAAGTAATGCTACTACAGCATATGGCATAAATTTAATTACTGTCATTGCCACACTAGTCATTATCTTATATAATGCTTCAGTCAAATCTACCATTGGTTTAACAACATCTGCATACTTTTTACTAAGTCTTTTTATTGCTATACCAATGAAGGCAGCAAATATTACAATAGCAACTACATTAGCATCAGCCATTGCTTTTACTGGATTAGATGGTAAAAGTCCTCTTAAAGTATCAACAATTGGCTTAATCTCTTTCATTTCACTTTGACTTGTTGCTGCAACTTCTCCAACACCAAGTTTGAATAAGTTTCCTATAACTATCCCTACTATAGCTGCTAAAGCTGCTGTACCAAGAAGAGTAAATAGTGTCTTTGAAGTAAGTTTACCTAAATTTTGATCACTTTTCATAGTAATAATAACTCTTAATATTGAAAAGAAAACTAATGGAACTACAAGCATCTTTAATAAATCCATAAAGCCGTATCCAACTAAGCCATACCATTTTATAGTTTCATTTATCCATGCTATATTTGTAGTATCTTCAGGGAATTTAGCAACAAGTTGTATTAGTAATCCTAATAATAACCCTATTACAGTAGCTGCTATCATACGTTTGGAAAATTTAACTTTTTTCTTTTCCATAACTCTTATTCCACAGAAAATTGCCAATAATATTGCTATAAATATTATTGGAAGAAAACTAGTAATCATTAAAAAATCTGTAAAAAATGTACTGTTCATCATTATCTCCTCTGTTGTTCATATAATTCCTATCTTTTTACTATGTTTTGTTCAACATGTTTTATATCTTATCATTCCTATCAGATTAAGTCAATATAAATATTTACCATACGTATATTAATAAGTACAATTTTATAAAAATCAACAAATATAATATTCATTATTCATTATTCATTATTTATTATGTTTTAAATATTTTTTAATATTCATTTAATAGATTTTTCAGAATATCATAATTATTATATTTTCAAATTAAGTTGATTTTTATAGAATTTTATTTTATATTTAGAATAGAAGTTTATTGAACACGTTAACAATCGTGAACAATAATATACCAAGTTAATAAGAGGAGTGATTTTTGATGGGTAAAATCGTAACATTAGGAGAAATCATGCTAAGACTTTCACCAGCTGGCTATGATAGATTTTCTCAAGCAAAACAATTTAATGCATTTTATGGTGGAAGTGAAGCTAACGTTTCTGTTTCTCTTGCTACATTCGGCAAAGATACAAGCTTTGTAACAAAACTTCCTGATAATGCAATAGCACAATGTGCAATTAATGAATTAAGAAAATACGGTGTTGATACTAAAGATATTGTACGTGGTGGTAAAAGAATGGGACTTTACTTCTGCGAAAACGGTGAATCTCAAAGACCTGCAAAACTTGTTTATGATAGAAAAGATTCTTCAATAGCAACAGCTAAAAGAGAAGACTTTGATTGGGATAAAATATTTGAAGGCGCAGAATGGTTCCACTTCTCTGGAATTACTCCAGCACTTTCAGATGAATGTGCTCAAATCACATTAGATGCAGTAAAAGCAGCTAAAAAACATGGCTTAACTGTAAGTGTAGACTTAAACTATAGAGAAAATTTATGGGATGCTGAAGCATTTAGTAAATCTATGCTTGAACTTTTACAATACTGCGATGTAAGTTATGGAAGTATTGAAGAAGTTGAAATGACTGTTGCTGCTGATGGAACTGAAAGCACAGAATCTTTACTAAAAGAAATGGTAAAAAAATACAACTTAAAATATTCATGTGTAATATTAAGAAACAGATTTACTGCTGAAGATGTAGACTGGATGGGATTATTACATGATGGTGAAAAAGCTTATCAATCAAGAAAATATGATATTCATATAGCAGATAATATAGGTGGTGGAGATGCATTTGGTGCTTCATTAATCTACGCTATTACATCTGGATTCTCTAAACAAGATATTATTGAATATGCTTCAGCTGGATCATGCTTAAAATATAGCATGAATGGTGATGCTAACCTTTCAACTGTTGATGAAGTTATGAATCTTATGAATGGTGATGGGTCTGGAAAAGTAAGTAGATAAACATATACCTTAACTATTCATTAGAAAAAGGATGTCTATTTAAACTTTCTATGACATCCTTTTCAATATATTAATCTACCTGTTGAAACTTATATCTTTTCCATCTGTTTTAATTTCTATTTCACCATCACTAGTTAAATATGTCTTCACATTATATTTCTTAAGTATATCGATCATTTTATCATTTGGCATTTCTTCTTCAGAACATGTTATAGCTGCATAACTTGGTGATGTAGATTTAATAAGTTCTTCACTCATATCATTATATCTTCCATGGTGAGGAATTTTAATAAATGTGTATTTATTATTATTGCTTGATACGAACTCTTTAATTCTTTCATCTTCAGCATCACCAGCAAACAAAAAGCTATACTCTCCATATTTAAGTTCAACTATTATTGAATAATCATTTGACTTTTCATAATAATTCTTTTGTGCTGGATATATATTTATTTCTGCTCCATTAATTTCAGTGGTAATTTTCTCATGAAGAAGTATAGGTGTTATATTTTTTTCTTTTATACTTTCTTCATACTGATTATATTGCTTGCTTTCCTTGACATAATCTGCTTGTATTAAATTATAAATATTAATATTATCTATAACTTTATCTGCTCCACCAATATGATCTTTATCCATATGGGTTAATATAAGATAATCTAGTGTATTAATATTATTTTCCTTCAATTCATCAAGTACTTCATTTCCAGTCTTATTTAAACCAGTATCAATCATTATTGCTTTATCCTGCAATTTTATAAGTATACAATCAGCTTTCCCTATGTCCATAATAGTAATATCAACTGGCGCATTATTTATATCCTGAACTTCATTTACTTTGCTTCCACTTTGAACAGTTGAATTATTACCACATCCTTGAATTCCCATGGTTAATAAAACAACAGTCATAGCTATACTCATTATCTTTTTTATCTTATTTTTATTCATAAAACCCTCTCATCCTTATATAATATTTTCTTATGTTAATTTATTATTATAAAACTGTTTTCTTTATGTTTGCTTAATTATTTTATATTTTTTTAAATTAACTAATTCAAAATTTTTTTATCATCCTCATAATTGAGATTCTATTTAATGTTTTTAACTGACTCTAATATAGAAAAAGAAACTACTATGCTAGTTAATAAGCGAGTAG
Organism: Clostridium sp.; assembly: GCA_003539755.1. Lineage (GTDB taxonomy): Bacteria > Bacillota > Clostridia > Clostridiales > Clostridiaceae > Clostridium. Next base: position 10,288 of record DPOH01000326.1, on the reverse strand, counting down.
TTCCTTTGTTTCTCAAGATATAGTTTCTCAAAAATTTATTAAGTTTTTAAAAGCTAAAATCTATCTATTTTATTATTTTAATTGTTCCTTCTTTTCTTTCCTTAACTATTCCCTCTTGATCTGGGTATCCTATAGCAGCCATTCCCCATACAATATGATTTTCTGGAATTTCAAATTCATTTAATAATTCTCTTACTTCTTTTTCATCACATATAGTCTTAAGTTGATTTATCCAACATGAACCTATATTTAATGAATTAGCCATTAAGAAAATATTTTCTAATGCACATGAGCTGTCAGCTAAACCATTTGAATTATCTCTATCATTAGATACTAATATTAATGTTGGAGGTGCATAAAAATTATATCCTTCATTACGTCCTAATTTTTCTCTTACTACTTTTGCAAGAGCTCCTATTTTATCTTTATTTTGAAGCACAGTAAATTTCCAAGATTGTTTACCCATACCAGTTGGAGCGTATATAGCTGCTTTTAAGATTAAGTCTAATTCTTCATCTTTAATCTGTTCTGGTTTAAATTTTCTTATACTTCTTCTTGTTAAAATATTATTTAAAACTTCGTTCATAAATAACACCTCTTTCGCATATTAAAAATTTATGTTCTTTTAATATATCATATTACAATAATAAAATCACAATTAAAATATTTGTTTTACTTTTTTGGCTATTCTCTCACCAAATATTCTTGCATTTTCATCTTCATTTTCAGAGATTTCATTTATATGCACATAACCTAAATGAGTCTTAGGTTTTCCAAATGCTGTTCCTCCTGAATAAACCATCATACCTTTTACCATAATTTGATTTATTATTGAAAGCAAGGCTACATCTGCACCTCCAGCAATACTGTTTGCAGTAGCAAAACATGCACCTAATTTTCCTTCTAATTTATATCCATTTGATTCATCTATCCACTTCTTTAATTCCCAGGAAATATTCGCATAATAAGTTGGTGTTCCAAAGATAATTCCATCTGAGTCATTAACAAATTCCTTATCCAGATTGTCCAAATTCATGGATTTAACTTCTATTCCTTCTACCCTCTTAATACCTTCTTCTATTAATTTTGCAACTCGTTCTGTTTTTCCAGTTTTGCTACTATACATTATTGATATTTTCATTATAGCCCTCCAATTTACATTATTAATCTTGTAAGTATTTTTTTCATTATAATAATTTTATCACTAACGAAAATAGATGACAATTAATCAATCATCTAATTATTTTATCTATTCAAAAGTATATTTTGTAAATAAATCTTCAAACGTTATTATCTCATGCTTTTTAGAACCATGATAAATAGGATTAATATATGCCTTAAAATTATCTTGCATATCTCGTATTTCTACACTTAAATATTTAAAATCATCTTTACTCCAATTACTATTGAAATTAATTGGGCCCTCTTTAGATATTATTTTCTGTGTTTTGATTCCATTTTCTATAAAGTACACTTTTAAAGGCATTTCTGTTTTATTTATTTCACCATATTCATTCACTAAATTTTCTAACTTTATATTAATAGAATAGTTGATTTCAACCTGGTCATTTATTTCTATTTCATCACCTGGAAGATAAGCAAAATCCCTACCTTTAACCTTTATATCTATGTACAACAATATTCCTCTACTTACATAAACATGTCCTTGTTGTATAGATTCAATTACATTGTTTGCTGTTAATTTGTCGCAATATACAAAAGTGCCCGGATCTCCCATAATAGATCTTTCACTTGAATTATCATAAGTTTCAGTTGGAAGTATATGAGCATCACTTCCCCCTATTCCGTATATCTTATGCCCATCATTCCATAAAATATCAAGCATTTTCAACACTTTATCATTACTTTCAGCTCCAAGATAATAAGTAGGATCATTGCATATTTCTATAGTATCAAATTGTTCTAATTCAACATTTAAGAACTTCCATTTCCAAAACTCAAGCACCATATGGTTTATGCTATAAATTGCTCTGTTGTCATGCTCATCATAAATAATTTTCTTCACTATGCTTTCCTGCAAATCATGAAAATCTTTTTTATGATAATCTTCCAAAAGAGTTTCAGTATCAAGATTTAAAGGAAATTTTCTAATACCTAATATATTAAAATGGCCATCAATCATAGTAATTTCTGTTCCAGGTATAATTAATACATCATTATCTTTTTCACATGCTGTAGGAATTATATTATGTTCAGTAGGTACTGCAAAATCTAAATTCATTTCTTTTGCTACCTTCATATATAATTTATTGTCCATTTTTCCATCTGAAATTATTGAATGAGTATGGAAGTCTCCCTTATACCATCTTTTTTCTGAATTAAAATTCTTATCCCAATCATAATTCGTTAATTTTAATAAGTTATTATCTTCATTATTGTAATCTACCCATACATCCTCACTAAGCTTATCAAAATCTTGATTTTCTATTTTATTATTAGTACATTCTATAACTACAGAATATTCATCATACTCTTTGTTTTTTTCAAGGCTTATAATTATTAGCTTCCATTCACCATTATTGATAGGACCTGGATATGTACCTATACTACACTTATTACTATCTTGTCCTACAATTATATTATTTTTAGAATAAATGCTTCTATACTGTATTCTTAATTTATTATTAGAATCTATAAGCATTATATATACTACAGGATTTTTATCATAATCTGATTTCAATTTTAAATTCAAATAAGAGAAATCTCTATCTATATTAAAGCTTTTTACACTTATTTTATTTTCAGTCTGAAATTCAAATTCTTTCTCAAAGGAGTTTTTTTCAATATTTTCTTTATCCAAATCCATATCACTAATCTCCCAATTACTTAATTATTTTTTATAATAAAACAAACTATATCAAGTTCAATATTTGAACTTAATATAGTTTATCAACGTTCATTGTTCAATTCAATATGTTCAATACATTACTTATATACAGCTAAAAGCAATTCTCGCAAAACCTTACATGCTGTTGCTGTTGAACTTCCACTTTGATCATATATAGGACTTAATTCATTTACATCCATTCCCACAATATTAAGTTTAGAAACTTTAAGAATTGCACCTAACAGTTCCATAAATGTAACTCCTCCTGCTTCTGGTGTTCCTGTCCCTGGAAATACTGAAGGATCTAAAACATCTAAATCTATTGTAAAATATACAGGTTTATCTTTTAATTTTTCAACAACCTCTTCCAATCTATTAAAATTAAATTTATTTGTGAATACATGATCTTTTCCCCAATAAATCTCACTTCTATCTCCAGATCTTATTCCAAATTGAAATATTCTATCATCTCCAACTATATCCCAAACTCTATGCATTACTGTTGCATGTGATAATTCCTGACCTAAATATTCATCTCTTAAATCAGCATGTGCATCAAAATGTATCACATGTATATCTGGATATTCCTTTGCTACAGCTCTAAATGCACCTAAAGTAACAAGATGTTCTCCACCTATCATACAAGGAATTTTTTTATCTTTTGCTATTTTTGATGTAAACTCCTCAATATCACTTAATGCACTTTCAGGACTTCCAAATCGAAGTTCTAGGTCTCCTCCATCAAATACACATATATCTTCTAAATCTTTATCTTGATAAGTACTATATGTCTCTATTCCAAAAGACTCACTTCTCATAGCTTTACTTGCAAATCTAGTTCCTGGTCTAAAGGATGTTGTTGAATCAAATGGTGCACCAAAAATCACAATCTTTGATTCATCATAATTATTATCACATCCTATAAATGTTTCAATATTCTTATTCATTTCTTACCCCCAATAATCACTGTTTTCACATAATTTTTTAGTCATTTGTATAAAAATCCGATAGTTATTTAGCCTTTAAGAAAGTCTGTTTCTAAAGTCTTCATATTTAAACTCTCTTATTACTTCTACTCCATTTTTTTCACTATACTTAACAATAGCAGGCAGATTTATTCCATTAAAAGTATTATTTTTAACCATAGAATAATGGGCCATATCGCAAAAAATTAATTTATCCCCAACCTTTAATGGTTCCTTAAATGAATAATCCCCAATTATATCCCCAGCCAGGCAAGTAGGCCCTCCAAGTCTATAAGTATATTCATATTCATCAGGTTTCCCACTATTAATTATTTCTGGCCTATAAGGCATTTCTAGTACATCAGGCATATGACATGCAGCAGAAGTATCTAGTATAGCTATATTCATTCCATTCTTTACAACATCTAATACAGTTGCAACTAAAAATCCTGTATTTATAGCAACTCCTTCACCTGGTTCAATATAAATACCAACATCATATTTATCTTTCATATAATTTATACAATTAATAAGTTTTTCCACATCATAGCCACTTTTGGCAACGTGATGTCCACCACCAAAGTTAAGCCATTTCATCTTATAAAGATATTTCCCAAACTTCTCTTCAACCACTTTTAATGTACGTTCTAATGTATCTGAATTCTGTTCACACATTGTATGAAAATGTAACCCATCTATTCCTTCAAGTTCATCCTCTTCAAAGTTTTCTAAAGTAACTCCCATTCTTGAATTCTTAAAGCATGGATTATATATATCTGTTTCTATTTCTGAATACTCAGGATTTATTCTTATTCCACATTCAATTTTTTTATTATTTTCAATGCTATATTTCTTAATTTTATCCCTATAAAACTTCCACTGGTTAAATGAATTAAAAACAATATGGTCACAATATTTCATTATTTCATCAAACTCATCTTCTCTATAAGCTGCAGCATAAATATGTACTTGCTTTCCCATCTCTTCATATCCAAGTTTTGCTTCAAATAGCGAACTAGATGTAACACCTTTTAAATACTTAGCAACTAAAGGAAATGTTGAGAACATTGAAAATCCCTTTAATGCCAAAATTATATTAGCTCCACTTTTCTGTTGAACATAATCTAAAACCTTAAGATTCTTTTCTAATAATCTTTCATCAACCAAATAGCATGGTGATGGCAATTTATTTATATCAATATTACTAAACAATTATCTTCCTACTTTCTTAAATAAATGCTGCCATGTTTCTAAAATCATAGCAGCATTCAATTTCATATATAAATTATTTTAAAAGTGTTGGATTAAAATCTTCTACCCAAGGTAGTCCCCATTTATTTAATTCTTCCATAAATGGATCTGGATCAAATTCTTCAATGTTATGAACTCCTGGCTTGTTCCATAATCCTCTTAATATCATGCTTGCCCCAATCATAGCTGGAACTCCTGTTGTATATGATATTGCTTGTGAACCAACTTCCTTATAACATTCTTGGTGATCACATACGTTATAAACATAATAAGTTCTGTCTTTTCCATCTTTCTTTCCTTGGAATATACATCCTATATTAGTCTTACCTTTAGTTCTTGGTCCAAGTGATGCTGGATCTGGTAATACTGCCTTTAAGAATTGTAATGGAACTATTTTTTGTCCTTCAAAGTCAATTGGTTCAATTGAAGTCATACCTACATTTTCAAGAACTCTTAAATGAGTTAAATATTTTTCTGAGAATGTCATCCAGAATCTTATTCTCTTAATACCCTTAATGTTTTGACCTAATGATTCTAATTCTTCATGATGAAGTAAATATATATCCTTTGGTCCTATTTGTGGTAAATCATAAACCTGCTTTAATTCTAATGGTTCAGTTTCAACCCACTTACCTTCTTCCCAGTAACTTCCCTTTGCAGTTATTTCTCTAATATTTATTTCTGGATTAAAGTTTGTAGCAAATGGATATCCATGGTCTCCTGCATTTGCATCAACAATATCTATATAATTAATTTCATCAAAATAATGCTTTTGAGCATACGCACTGAATACACCTGTAACACCTGGGTCAAATCCACTTCCAAGTAAAGCTGTTATTCCTGCCTTTTCAAATTTTTCTCTATAAGCCCATTGCCATTTATATTCGAATTTAGCTGTATCAAGTGGTTCATAATTTGCCGTATCAACATAATGAACCTTACATGCTAAACAAGCATCCATTATTGTTAAGTCTTGATATGGAAGTGCAAGATTTATTACTACATCTGGTTTAAATTTTTCAATTAACGCTATTAATTCATCAACATTATCAGCATCAACCTTTGCAGTTTGTATCTTAGTTTTTCCACCTTGTAATTTTTCTTTTAAAGCATCACACTTAGATAAAGTTCTGCTTGCAATACATATTTCTTCAAACACCTCTGAATTTTGACAACACTTATGAATTGCAACACTTGCAACTCCACCTGCACCTATTATTAAAGCTCTTCCCATTTTAAACATCCCCCATCTAATCAATTTTCAACTGTTTTTTTACGTATGTAGGTAATGCAAAGCATCCCACATGTAATTCTGTATTATAATAATTTGTTTCAAGCCCAAGTTCATTCCATTCATCAGCCTTTAAATCCACAATCGGATCATATTTCTTAGATGCAAATCCAAATAACCAATGTCCAGAAGGATACGTTGGAATATGGGCTTGATAGACTTTATGTACCTTGAATATTCCTTGTATCTTTTCATGAGCATCTTTCATAGCTTTTGCATAATCCGCATAATATGGACTCTCATGCTGATTAACTAATATGCCTTCTTCTGTTAATGCTTTATAACAGTTTCCATAAAACTCTTTAGTGAAAAGTCCTTCTCCTGGTCCAAATGGATCAGTTGAATCTACTATAATAAGGTCATATTCACTTTCTTTTCCACGAACAAACTTTAATCCATCTTGATAAAATATATTTACTCTTTCATCATCTAGCTTACATGCTGTCTGAGGAAGATATTCTTTACATACCTCAACTACTCTTTTATCAATTTCAACCATGTCTATTTTTTCTATGGTCTTATATTTAGTTAGTTCACGTATAGTACCACCATCTCCAGCACCAATTACTAAAACTTTTTTAATATTTAAATTTACTGCCATAGGAACATGTACTATCATTTCATGATAAATAAATTCATCTTTTTCAGTTACCATCATAAGTCCATCAAGTGTAAAGAACCTTCCAAATTCTTTTGATTCAAGAATATCTATTCTTTGAAATTCAGTTTGTTCACTATATAATTCCTTATCTACTTTTATAGAAAATCTTACATTTTTAGTATGTTGTTCTGTATACCATAATTCCATATCTATATTTTCATTGCATAATAACATTTAAAATATCAAAAGTTATCAACATCTAAAATTAGTTTTCCACAATATGCAAGTATATATTTGTTAATTATTGTTTATAACTTTCACATTTTCCACACTAATATTTAAATAATAATTCAAAATTAAACACTTAATTTTATCAAATCACTAAACTAAACACTGATAACTCCCAACTCAAACTGTTAATTGTTAACTGTTAACTGCAAGTACTTCCTCCTCCACTAAGACATTAATATTTTCAATCTTTATATCTTCTGTTCCTGTAAGAAGGCATCCCTTTTCTTTTGCGTATTCTATATAATCTAGAATTTCTCTTGTTATCTTTTCACCTGGTGCTAATATAGGAATACCTGGTGGATAACACATAACAAATTCTGCACATATTCTTCCGTCACTCTCATTCATAGGAATTGAAACCTTCTCTGAATAAAATGCATCCTGTGGAGTACATATAACTTCTGGATTTATATATTCATGATCAAACATTCCTGCTTTATCCTTTGAATATAATCTCTTTATTTCATAAAGTGCTGATATAAGCCTTTCAAGAGTAAGTTCTCTGTCTCCAACTGAAATTATAGCTAGTATATTTGTTATATCTCCAAATTCAATTTGAATTCCATACTCATCTCTAAGAAGGTCATAAACTTCTATTCCAGCTAGTCCAATGTCTCTTGTAAATATAGAAAGTTTTGTTTTATCAAAATCAAAAACTTCATTACCATCTATAAGTTCCTCTGAATAAGCATAATATCCACCAATCTTATTTATCTCATGCCTTGCATATTCTGCTAATCTTGTGACCTTGTTAAATATCTCTTTTCCATTAAGCACAAGATCTCTTCTAGCCAAATCAAGAGAAGACATCAATAGATAAGACCCACTGGTAGTCTGAGTTAAGTTTATTATCTGCCTTACATAACCAACATTTAAATCACAATTCAAAAGTAAAAATGAACTTTGAGTTAAGGATCCTCCTGTTTTATGCATGCTTACAGCAGCCATATCAGCACCTGCTGCTGTAGCTGATATAGGCATATTTTCACCAAAGTAAAAATGTGTTCCATGTGCCTCATCTACAAGTACATACATTCCATGAGCATGTGCTATTTCTGTAATTCTTTTTAAATCTGAACATATTCCATAATAAGTTGGATTGTTTACTAAAACTGCTTTTGCATCTGGATTTTCTTTAATCGCTCTTTCAACATCTTCAACTTTCATTCCAAGAGGTATTCCTAATTTTTTATTTACTCCTGGATTTATATAAACTGGAACAGCACCACTTATTACTAAAGCGTTAATTGCACTTCTATGAACATTTCTAGGCATTATTATCTTTTCGCCTCTTTTGCAGACACTCATAACCATAGCTTGCACAGCTGATGTAGTTCCATTTACCATTAAAAATGCATGTTTTGATTTAAAAGCATCTGCTGCAAGCTCTTCTGCCTCTTTTATAACTGATGTAGGATGACATAAGTTATCAAGAGGTTTCATTGAATTAACATCTACAGATAAACATTGTTCTCCTAAAAAATCTTTAAGCATTGGATTTCCTCGCCCCTGCTTATGCCCTGGAACATCAAAAGGAACTACCCTTGCTTTTTTATAGTTAATAAGTGCTTCATAAATAGGTGCCTTAGAATGTTTATCATTAAAATCCATGCTTTCTTTTTTCTCATCCATTTCTAAAATCACCTTCCTATGAATAAATATTTGTCCCACTAAAAATTTCTATCATTTCTTGTCTCAAATTCTTTTCTATTTCCAGTCTTTCCTTAGGCCTTATTTCATAAACATCTCTGTTAAACAGATAATTTTGTAATTCCATTTCTTTAATTAACATCTTAGTATGAAATAGATTTGACTGATAAACATTAATATCCATAGCATCATATTTTTTTAATGTTTCAGTATCAATATAGTCTTGAATTGATGTAATATTATGATCTATAAATAATTTTTTACCATCAACATCTCTTGTAAATCCACGTACTCTATAATCCATAGTGATAATATCTGAATCAAAACTGCCTATAAGATAATTTAGAGCATTTAGTGGAGATACTTCACCACATGTTGACACGTCAATATCTACACGAAACGTAGCTATTGCATTCTGTGGATGATACTCTGGATAAGTATGCACAGTGACATGACTTTTATCCAAATGAGCTACAACAGTTTCATTTTTATCAGCAATTGTTATAGCATTTTTATCATCTTCGCTAAGCCTTCCTATCATCGCCTCTTCTGCTATTAAAATAGTAACGCTTGCTCCCTGAGGTTCATAATCTTGTTTTGATATATTTAGAACATGAGCCCCTATTATATCTGTTACATCACATAAAATTTTTGTAAGTCTTTCGGAATTATACTGCTCATCTATATATGCAATATAATCCTTCTGTTCTCGCTCACTTTTCGCATAGCATACATCATAGATGTTAAAGCTAAGTGTTTTGGTGAGATTGTTAAAGCCATATAACTTCAACTTATTTTCCAACCCTAACATCACAGCCTTTCTTATTAATATACCTTTATCTTTCTGCTTATATTACTATATACTATTTTTTAAGTTTAGTATTTATAACCTTAATATTACTTAACTTAAAGTTTAGTTTTTCTATTTAACAACATTGTACATTTTACTATATTTATTTCAAAAATGCTACTATTTTTATTATTATTTTTTATATTTTCAAAACCAAAACCTTCAAACGCTGAATATAACTCAACTTGCAGTTTTGTTATTTTTTACAATCTTATAAAATCTCCCTAAAAACAACTTCTTTTTATATTATTTATAACTCTTTATCTAGGAAATTTTTTATTTTTTAATCATAATTTTAAAAAATATACCGGTATTTTTTACTTTTTTATACTGTTTAAGAATCATATTTTTAGCAAACCTCATTTACTTTATTTTCATATATTGTATAATTATAATAAAAGCACAAATATATTTTTAAAGTTCATTGAAAGGAGGAGCAGAATGTCAAAACACTAATTTTCCTTTTGACATCTTATAATTATGATTCATATAAAAAATCTAAAACAAGATATTTCAATTTTTAAAGCATTAAGTTCATCTG
>DPOH01000270.1 GCA_003539755.1 Clostridium sp. | reverse complement strand
GCTATAATCGATGCTGGATACAATTATACTTTTGAAGAAATATTTGATAAATTTATAGGAAAAGGATGTAAAGCATATGTTTCAACTTTAAAACTATCAACAGAAGATGGCATAGCACTTTTAAAGAAATATAATGCATTAGTATTTTTAGCTCATCCTAAACTTATAAATAATATTCCTGTTTCTGAATTTTTAAATATGGGATTTGATGGTATTGAAGCAATCTACTATCAAAATACACTTGATGAAACAAAATCATTCATAAAGCTTGCTAATGAAAATAATATGCTTATATCATGCGGTTCTGATTTTCATGGTAATATAGAAACGGATTTACGTCATGGTGATATAGGGTCCGTAGAAATTCCTAAAGAATATCTAACAAAACTATTAGATGCATTAGATATATCTCCATCTATCTAATGGATTCACTACATATACAATTTTATAACAAAATATAAAAAATATCTTGGCATATAACCAATTCACAATATATCATAGCTAAATGCTTAACATATAGTGTCATTATATTTATAAAACAAGAGGTTTTCTCAAAATGTTGAGAAAACCTCTTCTTATACATTTAATTAATAAAACTACAAATTTAAAGGTTATTGAAAATTAAATTTTCAATAAATAATAGCTATCCTCATATAAATAGCTGTTTATAGATTTAAGCTTCTATTAAGAATGCCTTATATCCTCTCATAGTTTCATATATATCAACTTTGCTTGCAATTTCCCATGGAGCATGCATGTTGTGAAGAGCAACTCCACAATCTATAACTTCCATGTTGTATTGAGCTAAAATGTAAGCGATAGTTCCGCCACCACCTGCATCAACTTTACCAAGTTCAGCAGTTTGATATGAAACATTATGCTTATCCATTATATTTCTAAGTTCAGCCATGTATTCAGCATTAGCATCATTACAGCCAGATTTTCCTCTAGCTCCAGTATACTTATTGAATACCATTCCTTTTCCAAAGTATGCTGAGTTTTTCTTTTCCATAACTGATGGATAGTTTGGATCATATGCAGCACTTACATCTGATGAAAGCATTTTTGAATTTGCAAGGCATCTTCTAAGTTTAAGATCATTATAAGATTCCATACAATCAATAAGTTCAGCAACTATATTTTCAAAGAATCTTGATTGCATTCCAGTTGCTCCAACGCTTCCTATTTCTTCTTTATCAACTAATAGACAGCAGCAAGTTTTATCAGGATTTTCTATTTCAAACATAGCCATTAATGAAGTATATGAACATACTCTGTCATCATGACCATAAGCCATAACCATACTTCTATCTAAACCATAATCTCTAGCTTTTCCTGCTGGTACAACTTCAATTTCAGCTGATACAAAATCATCCTCTTCAAAATCATACTTATCTTTTAGTATCTTTAATACATTTGCTTTTACAGCATCTTTTTCTTCACCTTCAAGTGGCATGCTTCCAAGAGTAACATTTAAGTCTTCACCTTCAATTACTTTGTTAGCCTTTTTATCTAATTGAGCACTTGATAAATGTACAAGTAAATCTGTGATTCCAACCACTGGATCTGATTCATCTTCTCCTATACATATATCAATTACAGTTCCATCTTTCTTTACTACAACCCCATGAAGTGCTAATGGTAATGTAACCCATTGATATTTTTTGATTCCACCATAATAATGTGTATCTAAGAAGGCTATATCAGTATCTTCATAAAGAGGATTTTGCTTAGCATCTAATCTTGGTGAATCTATATGCGCACCTAAAATTTTAAGACCATTTTCTATTGGTTCACTTCCCACTATGAATAAAGCAATTGTCTTTCCTTTATTATTAGAATAAACTTTATCTCCAGCTTTTAATTTTCTTCCAGCTTTGATTATTTCACTTAAATCTTCATAACCTTGAGCTTTAGCAAGTCTTATAACTTCCTTTACACATTCTCTTTCTGTCTTGCATTCAGACATAAATTTTTTATAGCCTTCACAGAAATCAAAAACTTCTTTTGTTTTTTCTCCAGAGTATTTGCTCCATGCATTCTTATTGCATACTTTTTTGTCATTACTCATGATTCTAACTCCTTTTTTATATAGTTTTCTACAAATCACTTATATTATTCATTCTGCTTTCTATCACATCAACTGGTGATACCTTTGACATTAATGAGTATCTATAATTGACTGCAGCTGCTTCAATGATAACAGCTATATTTCTACCTGGGCGAACTGGAACTGTTAATTTCTTAACATCCTTTCCCAAAATATTCATATATTCGTTATCTATTCCAAGTCTATCATAATCATTGTCATCTTTCCAGTGCTCAAAATGCATAACTAATTTTATTTCTTTTTCTTGAACTACTGAACTAAGTCCATAAAGTGTAGTTACATCAATTATACCTATTCCTCTAACTTCAAGCATACCTATAGTAATTTTAGGCGATCTTCCTATAAGCTGTCCATCAATTTCCTTAATATCAACAGCATCATCAGTTACAAGTCTATGACCTCTCTTTATAAGTTCTAACGCTGTTTCACTTTTACCTATTCCACTTTCACCAGTAATAAGTATCCCTATTCCTGACACATCCACAAGTACACCATGAAGTCTTGTTTCAGGTGCTAATTTATCAGCAAGATATATTGTAGTCTTACTGATAAATTGAGTTGTAACAAGTTTAGTTCTTAAAACCCAAACTTTGTGATTCTGTGCTTCTTTTATAAATTCTTCATGAGGTTCTAATCCTCTTGTTATAACGAGACATTTTATATCGAATGTAAAGTATTTCTTTACTCTCTTTTTTCTTAATTCTCTCTGCATATCATCTAAAAAGCTCCATTCAGCCTTTCCTATGACCTGAATTCTTTCTGGTGCAAAATAATTATAAAAACCTGCAAGTTGAAGACCAGGCCTGTTTATATCATTTACAGATACATCTATATCTTCACTGCCTTCAACAAGTATTTCTAGATTAAAATCATCTATTAATTTTCTAACTGATACTCCCAAAAGTCATCATCCTCTTTATTATTTTTTACGTTTTATGCTGTCAAGCTGTGCTCTAAAATTCTTTCTAACATTTCCTAAATATCTTTCTCTAAGTTTAGCTTGCAATTCTTTTTCTTCTGAAGTCAGCTCTCTTTCTTGGCTTATCTTATATAACTCATTTATTTTTGCTGCAACTTCCTCTATTTTCATCTTTTGAATATCCATTTTGTATCATCCTTTCTCTTTATATCACTAATTTTACCATTTTAGTACATATAATCAACAATATTTTTTCGACACAATGTAATTGTTTTCACTTTTTCCGCTTATAACAAACATTTCTTCACTATATATATTTTTGTCGTTTTAAAATATTAAAATTGTTGTTCCTAAGAGGTTATAGCATTAACACTAAGACTTTTGCCATTATTTGTCAGCATTTGTATTACGAAAACTTTTTACAATTTCTGTCTTATTCTCTATAATATTAAATAGATTATCGATTTTTTAGTAGTATGAGGTGAAATTATGAACTTTTTATCAATTATTAAACTTAAAGCAGATATAATAATAAGAAAACATCTATTAAATCTTCTTTTAATATTATTTTCTCCAACAAACTCATTAACAGTGTTCTTA
>DPOH01000060.1 GCA_003539755.1 Clostridium sp. | reverse complement strand
TTCCATATTATTGAATAATTCAACTCTTGTAGGTCTATGTCCTAACTCATCTTTTACTTTGTAATATTCCCCTACTATTAGATCTTTTAATTTCATTTCTTTTGATGCTAATTGCTTGAATAAATCTATAACTCTAAAATCAAAATCTATTCTACAATCATCGGGATAATCTTCTTCTTTAATTACTCCTCTTTTCGAACCAACTGCTGAATATTCTTTTCCGCTTAATAAAAATGGAATTAAGTCTGCTTTTTTATAATTACCAATAAAATCAAGAACATTTAAATACTTTTTATCATTATACAATCTCAAACCTCTACCCAGCTGTTGTAAAAATATTGTAGGTGATTGTGTTGGTCTTAAAAACATAACCATATCAACTGATGGTATATCCAATCCTTCATTAAACATATCTACTGAAAAAATAACTTTTAGTTTTCCTTGTATTAAATCCTTTATCGCTTCATTTCTGTCTTTTGCATATTCTCCATTAGCTCCACTATATACTGCTGCACTTTCTATTCCATTTTTACAAAAATACTCTGCCATATATTCAGCATGTTTTTTACTTGTACAAAATCCTAATGCTCTTTTAGAATTATACTTACCATAATGATTAAGTATAAGATTAGCTCTTTTATTTAGCATTAAAGCTTCTTCTAATTCAGTATTATCATATTTACCATTTACAAATTTCACATTATTATAATTAACAGTTTCATCAAATATTCCATAATAAATAAAAGGCACAATATATCCCCTATTAATTGCATCTGCAAGTCTTACTTCATAAACAGTATTGTAATCACATAAAGCAAATACATCCTTTGAATCTAATCTTTCTGGTGTAGCTGTTAAACCAAGCATAAATTTAGGCTTAAAATAATTTATTATCTTTTGATAATTTCCTGATACAGCATGGTGAAATTCATCGATTACTATGTAATCAAAATAATCTTCTTTAAAATATTCATTATTTAAGTAATTATCTTTACCTAGCGTCTGAACCAAATCAAAAATCATTGATTTATTTGTATCTTTAATATCGTTATAGAAGAATCCAATATCATCTGAATTTCTTACATTTTTAAAGCTTTGAGCTGCTTGTTTAATTATCTCTTCTCTATGAGCAACAAATAATATTCTTTTAGAATTTATTGAATCAAATGCAGAAAGATACGTTTTTCCTACACCTGTAGCAAGTACAACAAGCCCCTTATCAAAACCTTCTTCACGACTTTTCTCTAGAGCATAAAGTGCTTCTATTTGTGCCCCTCGTGGTTCAAATAAAGTCTTTATATTATTTTTAGATGTTAATTCATCCTCCTCTTCATTAGCAGGTGCTATATCCTTAAACATCGCTGGTTTTCGCCAGTTTTTAGAATAAGATTGCAATACTTCATCTGTAATAGTTATTGAATGATTATAGAAAAGATCCTCAAATTCTTTATAGAACAATGAATAATCATTAGGATTTTGCGATTCTACAAATCTATAATTCCACTCAATAGAATTTGTTAACGCACCTCTTGATATATTTGAAGAACCAATATAAATTTCATTATCCTCATCATTTTGAAAAATATATGCTTTAGGATGAAATGATCTATGTTTATCATCATAAAATCTCATATCTATTCTATCTCCAAAATGCCTTTTTAATTGGTATAAAGCTGAAGGCTGCGTTATATTTAAATAACTGCCTGTCAAAATACGTATGGGAACTTTTTTTTGAACTGCTTGATTTAAATCATTTATTATAGCATTTACTCCACTTTCCATAAGAAAAGACACTATAATATCAATCTGTTTCGCCTTTCGTATACTTTGGTTCAATCTATATATTAAATAATTTTTATCCCCACCTGTTATTACATTATAATTCGATATTCCCTCATCAATTTCCTTATTTTTTATTAATTCACTTATATTCAAATCTTCATTATTGCTTAATTTATATTTATTCATTTATAATTTCCCCATCGCTAAGTTAATACAATATATTAATATTTATTTAATCCTCTATTAATTATTTTGACATAAAACTTCAAAACAGTATTTATCAGCACCGTACCTCTTCATAATTGTTTCTTCCACTTTTAAAATATTTAGTATTCCAAAATATTTATTTACATCTTCTACATCAAAAAATCGCTTTAATCCATCTTTAGTCAGATATAAATTTTTTTCTATCTCTTTACCACAACCAGCATTAAAATTCACATCATTAACTATATTAAGTCTAGCTATTAAATAACCCTCTTTCCTTAATACTCTTTTTAACTCTAATAATATCTTTCTTGTAGTTTTATCATCAAAATAATGCAATGATAAATCAGCAATTATCAATTTTATAGACTCATTATTAAATGGTAACTCTTTTTCAAAATCAATTTTCATAGTCTTAACATGGCTATAATTTTTAGCTACTATCTTTAACGCTTCATTTGAATAATCACATGCTATAACTTTATAATTTTTCTCAGTTAAATAACGTGTATCATTACCACTACCACAGCCTAAATCAATAATCTCGTTACCTTTACATTTTTCTAAAATCTCTATATATTTGTCTAACCATAAATCATAAATAGGTTCAAGACTACTAATCGATTTATAAAATGCATCCCAATAAGATACATTTTTATACTCTTTAGAATTTTCCATATGTACTCCTCATTTCTGATAATATGTAAATAGAAAAATTTATATCAATTAATTAACAATCTTTAGTAACACTTTTCAATACTATTCCTTCTTTAAATCCACCCCTAAGTTCTTTC
>DPOH01000095.1:512-6106 GCA_003539755.1 Clostridium sp. | reverse complement strand
CAATAATAAATTAATATTGATTAATTTATTAAAAATGTATATTTTGCAAGGAAAATATATATTATATTATTAATAAATTTAGGAGGAAATAATGTGAACTGGAAGATTAAGCGTATAGGAATTGATATAGTTATCATAATAATAATATCTCTTGTTTCAATAGGATTAACAAAGCCATCACAGGTTAGTGCAGGAAATACTGAAGAAGAGGTTCCAATATATTGCGTAGATACAGAAAATAAGGATATATGCCTTACTTTTGATGTAAATTGGGCTGAAAAAGATTATTTAGAAAGCATATTAAATATTTTAGATAAATATAATGCTAAAGGGACATTTTTTGTGATGGGAGGATGGGTGAATTATAGTGAAGATAACGTGAATAAATTAAAAGCAATAGATGAAAAAGGTCATGAAATAGGGAATCATAGCTATATGCATCCTAGTTTTACAAAAATAACTCAAGATAAAATGAGAGAAGAAGTTAAGAAAACAGATGATGTAGTCGAAAAGTATATAGGGAAGAAACCTAAGATTTTTAGATTTCCTAGTGGTGATTATAATAAAAGTTCATTTATGGCAGTAAGGGGTATGGGATATAGTGTGATTCAGTGGAGTTCAGATTCTGTGGATTGGAAGGAGCTTGGAGCCAAAACAGAGTATGACAGAGTTATGAAAGGTATAAAGCCTGGAGCAATTTTATTATTTCATAACAATGCTAAATACACACCAGGAAATTTAGAAAAAATTATACCTGAACTTCAAAGTCAGGGATATACATTTAAAACAGTTAGTGAAGTTATATATTTTGATAAATATAAGGTTGATAAAGATGGAATTCAACATAAAAATAATTAAATTTATTGAAAATAACCTAGTATTTGTATTATAATGGTAATATGTGCTAGTGGGAGCATATATTTTATTATTTTAAAATAATTTCCGATGGAGAGAGGGATTACAATGGATAATTTAATGCTAAATAACAAGATTTACCTAGAAGGTAAAGTATCATCTGAATTGGAGTTTAGCCATGAAATGTATGGGGAAGGCTTTTATACTTTTAATTTAGACGTAATGAGATTAAGTGATTCAGTAGATACGCTTAATATTACTGTTTCAGAAAGACTATTAAGCAATATGAAGCTTGAGGTTGGGTCAGAAGTAATTGTTGAAGGACAATTAAGATCTTACAATAAGTTTATTGATGGATCTAATAAACTTATACTTACTGTTTTTGCTAGAAACATTGAACCATGTGTTGAAAGAAGCAAAAATCCAAATGAAATATTCTTGGATGGTTACATCTGTAAGGAGCCTATTTATAGAACAACTCCTTTTGGACGTGAAATTGCTGATGTATTACTTGCTGTTAATAGAGCATATAATAAATCAGATTACATTCCAACTATTGCATGGGGAAGAAATTCAAGATTTTGTCAAACTTTAAATGTTGGAGATAACATTAAGGTATGGGGCAGACTTCAAAGCAGAGAATACCAAAAGAAGGTATCAGAAAATGAAGTAGTAAAGAAAATTGCATATGAAGTATCTATATCAAAGATGGAAAAATCACAAAAAGAAGAAGGAAATGGTGAAGAAGGAGCTGTATAGTATTCTTCAATATTTACCAAGATTAATTACTATAAAGAATAATAACTTTAAGACAAGGCTATAATTATCATGATGGTCAATAATTAATCGTTAATTGAATAATAATCTTTGAATATAAAATAAAAGAGGCTGTATCAAAGCAAATTCGATACTAACCGGTAAATAAAAAAGGAATTCGAGTTTCGAATTCCTTTTTTATTTATAATAATATAATTCAGATGAATTTTACATTATTTTTTCTTTCTAATCTGAAGTCCATCACGGTAAGCATTACCTACTTTCTCGCCAACAGATAGATATGATTTATTCATCCAATCATAAGTAATAGGATGGAATTTTTCAAATGATACCTTGCCATCTTCTCCAAGGATTCGTTCATCCAGACTTACATTGACGATTTCTCCTACAAGTCTCCAAGTTTCTTCATCATAGCTTTTTACTTTACACTCAACAGCAAAAGGAAGCTCATCAATAATTGGAGCATCTACGAATTCTGACTTTGTTGTATGGAATCCAGACTTTTCAAACTTATCTTCCACTTTACTTCCTCTTGTTATACCAAGGTAATCACAAGCAACTTCATTTTCTACATCTGCCATACTTACAACGAAGGAACCTCTTGCAAGAATTCCCTTTAAAGTATTTCTCTCAGATGCTACAGTAATAGTAATTTCTGTTTCATTGGTAATTCCACCCCATACGGCTAACATAGCAGTTGGCTTTTCAGCTTCATCATAAGATGAAAGTATAAAAACTGGCATAGGTGTAATATAAGGTTTTGCTCCAATATTTTTTCTAGACATATTTATCCTCCCTAAATTATGTATTTATTTTCTTTTATATCTTTAATACCAATATTGATTACTTGATTTAAAAATATTATGTTGACTACTTTATTTATTAATTCCTGATCAACATTATTGTTACTAATCAATCATATATATTTTTAACTTATAAATCAGCGCTAAATATTAACTTGAATCATGGTATATTTTAACCTATAATTAGACATACTATATCAGGTTTATTAAAAATATTTAAATATTAAAATGAATTACTTAAAAGTTTAAAGAAAGGATTATGGCTATGTCGTGGAACTGTGAAACAGAAATATATTATGCATTAGAAAAACTTGTTCAGGACTTTCCACATCTTAATTGGGACTTTAGTCCAGACCCATACGTAGGAAGTGATGAGTTAATTTCACATTGGTTGGGAGAAAATTCTGAAGAAGTTATGGTATGTGCATTTAAAGGTAAAAAAATTGAGGAGCATTTTCACCGCCAGGACTTTTTTTTCATTCATTTTGCTTACCAAGGAGATTATGATGCATTAAGTTCCAACCATAATAATAGAATTACAGTAAAAGAAGGAGAGTGCTATATCGGTCAGCCTTACAATGGATATGCTGTTCAACTAGATTCTAATAAGGAATGTATTATTGTTGGAGTACTAATTCGTAAAGAAACTTTTTTTAGAGAATACTTGAGTGCTCTCTCAGCAGATAGTTCCATGCTTAAATTTTTTCTAGAACCACAGAAAAACAAATATTCAGAAGATTTTGTTCATCTAGAAATTCCAGCTTCTTCACCAATCTGGCAGCTTCTCAATGTTATGATTCTTGAATATGCTAATAAAACAGAAGACTCACAGAAAATTTTAAAACCTCTTGTTCTATCTCTTACAATGTATCTATCCTATGAATATAAGAGTAAGCATATACCTACTGGTACGACATTAATTGATCAGATTATGGAATATATCGAATTAAATTCTGATTCTGTAACATTGAATGATGTTGCATCCAATTTCGCATACCATCCCGTATATATTTCTCGTCTTTTATCAAAGAAGACAGGGAAAACTTTTTCTACTCTAGTAGCTGAATCACGTATGCGAAGAGCTAAGCTATTACTAAATCATACGGATCTTTCCATTGAAAAAATTGCTGCTATGTTAGGATATAGCAATAGCAGCAATTTCTATAAAAGTTTTAAACAGTATTATGGTACGTCTCCTCGTAAGCTTTAAATATAAAGAATAACCCCCGAAAATCTAATAAAATAATTTCCGGGGGTGTTATTTTAGAATTATTTTCTTAAATCATCTAAAAGCTGAGTTTTGTCTTTAGTCTTGTCATCAACTTCTTTGATTATCTTTGCAGGAGAACCAGCAACAACAACGCCGTCTGGAACGTCTTGAGTTACTACAGAACCAGCTGCAACAACAGCACCTTTTCCAACTTTAACTCCTTCAAGAATTACTGAATTAGCACCAATAAGGGCATTATCACCAATTTGACATGGTTCTTTGCTTGGTGGTTCTAATACGCCGGCAACAACAGCACCAGCTCCTAAGTGAACATTTTTACCAAGTTGTCCTCTTGCACCAACAACAGCATTCATATCAACCATAGTTCCATCGCCTATTTCAGCACCTATGTTGATTACAGCTCCCATCATTACAACAGCATTTTTACCAATTTTAACTTTATCTCTTATAATAGCGCCTGGTTCGATTCTGGCATCTACTTCTAATAAATCTAACATTGGAATAGCAGAATTTCTTCTGTCATTTTCAATTCTAAAATGTTTAATAAGATGTTTGTTATCTAAAACTATTTTTGTTATAGAATCAGATTCTCCCATTAATATGTAAAAACCATTAGTTCCATACCATTCTACGTCGCTCATATCAGCGCTGCTTAAATCTCCGTTAATATAAACTTTAACAGGAGTAGATTTCTTTGATTCCTTAATAAATCTAGCGATTTCATAAGGATCTGTTAAATTGTATGACATTAATATCACCCTTTCAATATTCATTTTAGACTACTTAATTATAATAAAAAAAGACAATAAATAAAAGAGAAAAAATCAAAATAGAGCGTAAATAGAATTTTGTAAAAAATTTTTATTAATTTACTAATATAAGTATGGTATCATTGTATATAAATATTAATACCTTTATAAAAATATGAATTGGGGGTAATCTAGATGAATAGCAGATTAGAAAAAATACAGATTTCAGGCATAAGAAGATTTGCAGAAAAAGTGAAAAAAGTAGATGGGGCAGTTTTACTTACTTTAGGGCAGCCAGATTTTAATGTGCCAGAAGCTGTGTCAGATGGTATGATAAAAGCTATAAATGAAGGGAAAACTACATATACTTCAAATGCTGGATTAGACGAATTAAGAGAGGAAATATGTAATTATTTAAAGTCGTTTAATATAAATTATAGAAAAGAAGAACTTTGTGTTACAGTTGGAGGAAGTGAAGGATTATATTCAGTGTTATTTGCTCTTATGAATGCTGGAGATAAAATACTTATACCTAGCCCAGCATATCCTGCTTATGAAAACATATCAGTAATGATAGGTGCAGAAGTAATTAATTATGAGTTAAATGAAGACTTTTCTCTAAATATAAATTCTATAAAAGAGCAGCTTAAGGATAGTGATGTTAAGTATTTAATGCTTTCGTTCCCATCAAATCCTACAGGAGCTATATTAAGTAAAGAGCAAAGAGATGAACTTATAGAAATTATAAGGGGAAATGATATAGTAGTAATAACTGATGAAATGTATGCATCAATTATATTTGATGAATATTATTCTGTAGCACAATGTGAAGAAATAAAAGATAAGGTTATTTATGTAAGTGGATTTTCTAAGATGTTTTCTATGACTGGTCTTAGAATAGGATATGTTGCATGTGTAGATAAATATATGAAAGAAATAATGAAGGTTCACCAATATGGAGTTTCTTGTGCTCCATCAATAGCACAGTATGGTGCATTAAGTGGTCTTAAAAATTCAATGGATGATGTTGAAAAGATGAAGGAGTCATTTGAAATAAGAAAAAATTATTGTATGGAAAGACTTAGAAATATGAATATAGATGTGGCAGAACCAAAAGGTGCATTTTATATATTTCCATCAATAAAGAAATTTAATATTTCATCAGAAGAATTTTGTGAA
>DPOH01000095.1:0-369 GCA_003539755.1 Clostridium sp. | reverse complement strand
TTCATCAGAAGAATTTTGTGAAAGATTATTAAATGAAGGGAAAGTAGCTTTTGTACCAGGAAGTGCTTTCGGAAAGCTTGGAGAAGGATATATGAGAATTTCATATTGTTATTCAGATGAAATATTAAAAGAAGCCTTCGATAGATTCGAAGCATTTGTGAATAAGAATTTCATATAGTATGAAAATGAATTTTTTATGGAGGATACAGATTAAGTTAGTCTGTATCTTTTCCTTTATATATCAAAAAATTGCTAAAACATATAATTCTTTATTTATAATTATTATGGACAAAATGTGAAAAATTTGAAATAATTAATTATGTCAATTTTAGTGTGCCAGAATGGGAGTTTATATAAAAATATGAAAGG
>DPOH01000196.1 GCA_003539755.1 Clostridium sp. | reverse complement strand
AAAAAATAAAAAAAAATAAAATTCACTGTTGTATAATATAATAAAATACATATAATAACAAATACTTCGTTCATTAATGCAAAAGCAAGATGCATCCTTTTGCTTGATTTCCTTTTGTTTTGCTCATAGAAAAATAATGACAACATAACAGGACTACTAAATAATGCAATATATTTTAGATTAATATTAAATACTGTATTATCTGAAAGAAGATCTAACACATTATTATGTCCTAACAACCATAAAGATACTAAGCTTAAAAATGATAATAAAAAGATTCCTTGCCCTTTTATTGAATTCCAAGCCCCATTAAATATAAGAACAAACAAAATCATTATTGAAATAACAAGTATTGCCATAAATAGCATTATTTCAGCTTGCTTATCTCCAATCAAATACTTATAAGCATACACACTATCTATTACTACAACTTCTTGAATTTTCGAAAAAGCATGATTTTTCTGAACATCCAACCTTATTGTATATGTTTTCCCCCAATCTTCTTCAGGGATATGAACAAATACAGATGTTCCTCCTATCATTTCATCCTCTTGGACCCGCTTGTCTTTATTGTCATATAATAAATTACCATTGCTATCATACACATTAACAATACTGTGATATGAATGAAAACACAATATTGAATTTTTAACATACCTTTCTCTAGGTAGATTAACTGTAGCATAAACAATATCACCTTTATTAACTAAAGGAAACTCGTTAGAATCATAATAATTAACAGTGCCATCAGGATTTGTAATTTCTACACTTATATACTTGTCAAAATCATTTTTAATATAAGCCTCAAATCCACTTATCTTTCCTAGAATAAAATAAAATAATATAAGTGAAAATGTAATTATTATAAATAATTTAATAAGACTTTTTTTAGTCACGGTATATCTCCTAACTTTTCTTTTATTATATAACCACAATCACAATCCTCTCTTAACCCAAAAAGCCAGAAGTAAAATATAATCCTTTACATAAAATCCAACAAATTATCCAATTACATCTTATTATATATCATCTCTAGATTAATTTCTATATTTTTTTACAACTCTTCTTTACCAATACAATCAGTCTATGTATATAAAAAGGATATTGTGAAACTCTAAACTCCACAATATCCTTTTTATATAAATATTTTAAATTTAGTTATTAAATAGTCATATTAATCTTACTGTCGTCTCTTCATTTTATTCATTTTTTTATTTTCATACATCTTCTCATCCGCTTCTTTTATTAATTGATTTACAGAAATCGGATTTTCCTTACTGCTTATACTAATTCCATATGAAACTGAAACATCAAAAGGAAATAACTTTTCCTCATTTGCGTGATACAGTAGTTCATTAAAAACATTCATACAATCATAAATCTTTTGACCTTTATTAGAATAAGTTCCTGCTACGAATTCATCGCCACCTAATCTTCCGCAAAAACCATTTTTTCTGAAAGCAGTTTTTAAAGCTTCTGCAACAAATACTATAAGCTTGTCCCCCATTTCGTGTCCAAAAACATCATTAGCATATTTTAAATTATTTACATCTATAAATACTAAAGCATTTTCCTTAGATGCATCTAAACTTTCAAAATGTTTATAACATCCAGCTCTATTAGAAATACCTGTTAACACATCATAATATGCCAACTTTTCAAGGTTTCTTTTTTCATATTCACTGATATAATGATCTGCAAGCTGTACCACATAACTTAATACTAAAGCTAAAATAAATATTACAACTGCAATTGATGTAAAACTACGTGATAACGCTGATATATACATACTTGTATGTCTATGTATATTATATCTCACTATTTCAAAAAACATAATTAATAATGATATTAACACACCATATTTAATTACTGCACTAGATAACTTGTTCTTCATATCATATTTCATAACTATAATAAAATCTAAAACAGTCCCAATTAACAATAAAATATGAAAAGTAGATATCATCTTACAATAATTATAATTTTGAGTACTATAATTTAAAATAGTACATATAAGAGCAAACAAACCATACAATATAGCTAATGATATTTGAATCCTTTTAACTTTACCTTCTTTAGTCTGCTCAAAGAAAAACAACGATAGCATTATTGGCGTACAAAATAATGATATATATTCTATGTTAGCACAAAATACTTTATTATTTATAAAAATATTGAACATGCCATTGAAAGCTAAAAACCATGAAGATATTAAAGCTAAAAATGATAATAAAAACATTCCTTGCCTGCTAATAGAACTCCATCTTCTTTCAAATAGAAGAAGAAATGCAAGAACAAATATAATTATCAGTGAAGTTGTTAATATTGTTATAAAGAGCATAAGTTCTGCTTGTTGATTTAAAATCAAGTATTTATAAGAATCCACACTTCTTAACACCATAAAATCATGTAGCTTAGAATAGGCTTTATCTTCTGTAACTTCTAATTTTATTGTTAATGATTTCCCCCAGCTTTTCTCTGGAATATCAGCAGCTATAAAAGCCGCCCCAATCATTTTACCTTGTTCCGCTAAATATTTACCATTTTCATACAAGAGATTATATTCATCATCATAAATCGAAACAATACTATGA
>DPOH01000214.1 GCA_003539755.1 Clostridium sp. | reverse complement strand
CCAATATATAAAACAAAAAAGCAATCTTGCAAATTACATATAAAATCATAAGTGATTTTATATATTCAAAGTTTATTAAATAATTAATATGTAAATGATTAATGTTTATATATTTATTTTTTATAATATTATTAAATTGCTGATTTTTTTGTATGTTATTGCTATTTAGTTTAAGTTATTTAATGAAGATATATAATTTTATAGAAAAATAAATTATGCTAAGATAGTAATAAGAATAATAAATACATTAATTACATGAGGACGATATTATGATAAAAAATGATATATTTAATATGAATGAAATAATAACAATAGTTATGGCAGAGGTAGAAGCTATTGAATTTATGGAGATGTATGGATTAGAAGAAGAAGTTGAAATACCAAAGCCTATAGAAAGTAAGCTATTATCATTAGATAATAAAGATTATGTTGAATTTATAGAGAAGATAGAGGAAATGGCTAAAGAAGTATATAAATTAAAAAGCGGAGAATTAAATGAACTTAATAAATGCCATGAAGAGATTGTAAGAAAATCAGAAAATGTATTAAGTGAATTTATTATAAAAGAATAAGAAGAGGTAATAATTATGTTGAAAAATGATTATAAAAAAGAAGTTGAAAATAGCTTAAATTTAATTTATGAAGAAGTTGATAAGAGTATTGCAGATAAAGAATATGATGAAGCTAAGAAAATAATTAATAAGGGATTAAAATCATTAGTTGGATTAGATATTGGAACCATAGAAGTTTTCTCATTCCACAGTATTTCAGAAATAATTGATAGAGAAAACCAATATAACAGCATGAAATATCTCGCTTTTGGATGTCTTATGAGCCTTATGGGGAAAATATATAGCAAAAAATCAGAAGATACTTCATATGTTATTTATTATGAAAAAGCATTGGATGGCTTTTATAAAGCTTTTAGTGAAGATGATGAAATTAATGAAAAATATATTGAAGATGCAGTTGATACATGCAAAGAGCTAAGTAGGTATGAATTAGATATTGAAATAGATAAAAAAGTTCTTAGATCATATGAAATGTTAAATAAGTTTGATAAGGCAGAAGATACTTTGTTTTATATGCTTCAGAAAACTGATAATGATGGAAGTATAATATTAGAAGGAATGAAATTTTATAATAGATTAAAGAAAAAAGAAAGAGAAGTTTTAGTAGAAGGAAATCTTCCTTTTGAAGAAGTAGAAGACGGTATTGCAGAATTAGAAAGAAGAATGGGAATATAGTTGTAACATATTTTATTTAAAGATAGTACTATGAATTAAATAATATTTTGAGGTTGAAATTTGAATTACAATATCTATGGATTTAAAGAGATACTTAGGGCACTGGGCTATGAACCTGAATATATTTTTCCTAATAGAGATAAAACTACTTTTAATGGAGATAAAACCACTTTTTATGGCAATGCTCAAGATAATATTAATGATGGAAGTTGTTATAATTTAGATGATGAATCAGAGGGAAAGGGCAGTGGCGCAGGAGGATGGAATCAATTTACAGGCTTTGAACCTAATTGTAATGATGTGTTTAATGGATTCCAAAAGTTATATCCTGAATTATTTATAGTTATGGGAGAAATAATAGGTAATATTATTTCTAGAAAGATGCCTATAAATGTGCAGAATTCCTTTGGAAACTGGCTACAATTAATTGGTCAGGCAATTCTAACTTATAATGCACAACAGCAATATTTTCAAGGTGGGCCAGGAAGGTATTTTAGTCCGATATATTATAATGTCAGTAATCCATTTTGCTCAAATAATTCATATGATAGGAATTTTGAAAATATAAATTGCTTTGAATATAATGAAGGAAAACGCCATAAGAGAAAAAAAGTATCTCAAAAAGATATTGCTAAATTAGACAATAATATTAACCAATTAGTTAAGGAAATTAATTCGCTAAAGCAGCAGATAGATCAAATTAATTATAAAGGGGAGCAGGAATGAATATGATAAAATTATTCAATCCTGCTTATTTTTTTGCAACATATATACCATAGATAAATATATTATTGTATGTAGTGGTTTAGGTGAAGATATTATGAATAATGAAGATAGTCAAAAATATAATCAGAGTAATACTCAAAATACTAACGAATCAAATGACAGGAGTAGTGATTCTCAATCAAATAATTTTTTTTATGGTGATATACCTGGGGGATTTCAAACATTAAATCCTGAAGTATTTAATATTATTGGTCAAATTTTAGCTGATGTTGTAGCAGGGAGAATACCATTTAATGTTCAAAATGCATTAGGAAATTGGATTCAGTTAATTGGACAGGCTATAGAGACTTATAGTGCACAACAAAACTATTTTCAAAGTGGACCCGGAAGGTTTTATAATTTGAAGTATTATAATGTAGATAATCCGTTTATACCTATTAATGAACAAGAAGCAAATAACAGTGAGAGTTCAACAAATTTTAATAATGTTACAAGTGAAAGTCAATTAAATGAAATTATAAATATTATAGATGAGTTAAAAAAAGACGTAAGATGTATTAATACAAGAATAGATAATCTTGCAAATACAAATAATAATCATAATTTGTAAAAAACATAATATATTATAATATAGGCTAAGACATGCTTAGACCTAACATTAATTGCTCAACATATACCTAATAATCAAAAATAACATGAAGATAATCATTCTTCATGTTATTTTTGATTTATCCTTATCTATTTTCAAAAAGTTTTTTCTTGCTTGCTTTGAATTGGGTAACATGTTTTGTTATAGTAGATACAAATATAACTCCTAGAGCTAAACTTCCTGCGCTTGCACATGTATTTAACCCTAATTGAATAGCTTTATCTACATTTCCTGTTATTGTTTCATACATAGTATTATACATTCCAGCTCCTGGAACCAATGGGATAAGAGCACAAATAATTATTGTAGTTACTGGAGTCTTAAGTTTTCTTGCACATATTTCAGAATAAATACTGAAAATTATTGAAGAACAGAAAAATGAAAGTACATCGCTCATACCTTGTTTACTAAAGAATAAGTAGCAAAACCAGCTTAATCCTCCTCCAAGTGCAGCGAATATTAAATTTTTTCCTTTTATATCAAATACTATTCCAAATCCTAATGAAGCAATAAATGAAACTATTACTTGTAATATCATTTTCTACCTCCATAATAATATGTCTTAAAAATATAATATCTAATCAATATTTAATCATAATTTATTACATTGAAAAATTATTGATAAATAAGCTTAATACAGCACCTGTACCTACGGCAATAGATATAGCTACAAGTATAGCTTCAGCTATTTTTGTTATTCCTGATAAAATATCACCAGCTATAGTATCTCTTATGGCATTTGTCATAGTAAGTCCTGGAACAAGAAGCATTATTGATCCTATGATAGTTTTATCAAGATTTTCACAGAGATTAAATTTCATAAAGATTATAGCTAAAAATGCGCAGAGAGCACCTCCTAGTGAATTTATGAAAAAATCATTTATATTCAATTTCTGGCATATTACAACCATAACTTTAAGAATGGCACCTATGATACATGCTGCAAAAAAGTCTTTGAAACTTCCATTAAACATCATAGAAAAGCAGCCAGCAGCAATAGATGAACATATTATAATTGTTGATGTCTTATAAGGACTTATTTTAGAAATAGCAATAAGTTCATCGTTTACTTCCTTTAGACTTAATTTCTCAGATTGAAGACGTCTAGATAAAGAATTAATATTATCAACTTTGTTTAAATCAACGCCACGGCTTGTAATTCTTCGTACAAGGGTACAGACATCATCATCTTTTGTTACAGATACCATTATTCCAGTTGGAATAACAAAGCTCTCAGCATTATCTACACCAAATGCTAAACATATTCTTACTATTGTTTCTTCAACACGATAAGTTTCAGCTCCGCTTTCTAAAAGTATTTTTCCGGCAAGGGTTGAAACATTTAATAATTTGTTTAAATCCATTGTCATTTCCTCTAATCATAATATATGTTACCTGCATTATAACATAATTCATTTTGTTGTTATAGGGAAAATTTTAAATGATTTTGACTTTAAAATATATTAAATATTT
>DPOH01000185.1 GCA_003539755.1 Clostridium sp. | reverse complement strand
TTATTATACTATACTATATGGGTTTGTCAATTTGTATCACATGATTTTTATGTGATTTTTTTAGGCATTAAAATAAGGCCATGTCTTGGGTGTTAGACATGGTCTTTGTTTTTGAAATTAATTTTTGAGTATACTACCATATTTATTGATAATAAAATTTTTTTATTATATGCTTAATATATATATTATTTTTTCATATACTTGTATATATACTTTTATAAACAATAGGAGGAATGTATTTTGAGTAAATACAAAGGAATAATTTTTGCAATCCTTTCATCTATAGCCTATGCTGTTATGCCTGTCTTTGCAAAGATTGCATATAATAATGGATCAAACCCAACAACAACTCTTTTCTTTAGATTTCTCATTACAGCAATAGTGTTATTTTTATATGCTTTTATAAAAAAAGAAAACATCAAGATCAGTAAAAAACAATTTCTCATATTATTTTTCACAGGATTTATAGGATATACTCTTACAACAGAATTATTATTTTTATCATATGATTATCTTAGTATCGGACTAGCTACAACCCTTCATTATATTTATCCAGCTGTAGTATGTATATTAAGTTATTTTATATTAAAAGAAAAAATCACATGGTATAAGATAATCTCACTTTGTTTATCATTACTTGGTGTGTATAGTCTTATAGCTTTTGAGAACGAAACATTAAATACTTTTGGTATAATAATTGCCTTACTTTCAGGTATCTGTTATGCAACTAATGTAATAGGATTATCTTTAAAATCAATAAAAAATTTAAGTAGTATTGTTGTTACAATGTTTATTTCTTTAGGTGCATCAGCTGGTCTTTTACTTTATGGTTTTATAACAAAAGACCTTATTTTTACCTTTAATGGTCAGATAATTTTTTCATATGTTGGTTTATCTATAATATCAACAATTTTTTCAATTTTATTTCTTATTTATGCAATAGAACTTATTGGTTCTACTTCTGCTTCAATTTTAGGTACATTTGAAGCCGTATTAAGTATAATTTTTGGTATAATATTTTTAAATGAAAGTATTTCAATTTCACTTATATGTGGATGTGCTCTAAT
Organism: Clostridium sp.; assembly: GCA_003539755.1. Taxonomy (GTDB): domain Bacteria; phylum Bacillota; class Clostridia; order Clostridiales; family Clostridiaceae; genus Clostridium. Next base: position 1,620 of record DPOH01000185.1, on the reverse strand, counting down.
TGTAACTTCAACTATAGTTCTTGCTAAAGACAAATCTATTAATAATCATTAGTTATTTATCATAGAAATAACTTCAAATTTACACTGTCACTTGAATAAATAAATTTCAAACTGATTAAAAAGAAGTACAAAATCCAATTTTAAAAAAGTTGTACTTCTTTAGATTAGTTATTAAGTTAATTGCATTTCTACTAAGAATTAATCTTTGTTGCTTCCCCATTTTCATTAAATCTATAACCATATGCTTCACAGTCAGAATACATAGCTCCATTACTGTCCATAAGATACCAACTTTCTCCGTATTTTACCCAGCCAGTTGCCATAACTCCGTTATCTTGAAAGTAGTACCATATATCCTTTATCTTTTTCCATCCAGTAACCATTTCGCCTGAGTCCGCCAAATAAAACCAATTTCCATTTTGTAATATCCAGCCAGTCTTCATAGATCCATCATTTGTATTACCCAGATAGTACCAGTTATCATCTTTTACTTTCCAGTCATAAAGCATCCAGCCCTTTTCATCAAATAGATACCACTTGCCGTTTATCTTTTCCCACGTATTTTTTGTATAAGTTCCATCATTATGCTTATACCACCATTTATCCTGCTCATATATCCATGAACCTGGAATTGTTTTTTCTGCTAAACAGTTTTCATTAAATAGGTTGCAGTCACCTTTAAATGAACCCACTGTGCCATTTTCACTATACTGCCATCCACATACTGTATTGAAAAATGTGTTAGGAACTCTACTGTAGTTTGAAGTGTAATTAGCAATCCAAAGAGGAATGTCCTTTATATAATCTTTAATTCCAACTAGATAATTTACAAATGAGCTATAGGTATATATACATAAATCAATATTAGAAAGCTCTCTCCACTTATTAATAGCCCTTAACACATAATTAGTTAAACCACTGAAATTTCTCTCAACATCTAAAGCAAACTTTAAATCACACTTATCAAGAAGGTTGTTATTCTTTAAATAGTTATAAGCATTTTCCATTTGAGCTTCTGGAGAACTTGTACCTACTAAGAAATGATAAAATCCTATTTTAAGACCTAGATTTTTTGCCTGAATAGCTCTATAGATACTTGTACTATCCTGATAAGTTGCACCTTCAGTAGATTTGAAATAAACATACTCTACTCCATTATTTTTTAAAGTAGATAAATCTGTACTTGAATTGTTGTTACTTATATCAACACCTTTAATATTAAACATGAATATCACTCCTTCATTTATAGCTTCACTAATGGCTCACTTAGAAATATATTTACTTATATAGAAATAAGTAAATATATGAAACTTCATATCTAGTCCATCTATTCATGCTTCAATTCAGTTTTATGTACTATTATATGAGTAAAGCATAAGTTGTGTTAAAGTATCATTGTCACTTTTGGCAACGTAGTTCTTACTATAATTTTAATTACAAAGCACCTTTTTTTATTAACCTATTCACAACTTATATAATACAAATTAACTTTATCTTTTGGTTTTATAAATTCAAAAATGATAATTACTCCATAGTAAATAAAATAATACCAGAGCTCTCATACGAAATAACTTTTTCTAATAAAAAATGCGTTGTATATAATTTATATGGAATATATTT
>DPOH01000136.1 GCA_003539755.1 Clostridium sp. | reverse complement strand
TTCATATTACTTCGTAAGATGTTCTACTTTTATTACATCATTCATAGCATACCTCCTAAAAATTAAATTTAATATATAACTTTTTACAATAAAAAAAGCATAAGCTTTTCTAAATTTAGAAATCCTATGCTTTAATATTATCTTATTTAGTTATAGTATCTCTCGACTATTTTTGCTTTTATAAAACTTCTATATTACCTAAAACATCTTCCCAAATTAACTACCTTTTCAACTTCACAGCATATATACTGTGACAATTCTAAAGTGGTAAGCTTTTTCATCTTAGTTCCATTATATTTGAAGTATTTTTTTATAAGCCTAAGAAGATAATCTTGACTCATTTCTTTTAATTTATCTATCATTTCTAACCTGTTTTCTTCATTATATATTTCAAATGATGTAACAGTACCCTTATTGTATTTTAAAGCTTATTATTTCTATACCTGTTTATTACTACTCCCAAAGGTTCGATAGAATAATTTAAATAAAATATAATCATATTGCGATTCTAATTTACTAAGTTGATCCTTTATTACGCTTAAAGACTTATCATTATGATTAGACCACGATACTTCATCGTATATATCTATTAAATCAATACTAGAAGGAAGTAAATCAAGATTACCTATGCCATTTCCAACATTACTTACTCCTCGTATTATAGATTTATTTACGTCAAAAACTTATGTTCCTTGTATTTTATCAAGAAATAATTGATAAATAGTGTTGTTATTATCATTAGCTTTCTGCCAACTCTTTTGACTTATAAGCAATACTGTCGCATTAGTCTGCGGATCTAAATCTATAACTAAAACCCTTTTATTATGTACAGAAGATAAAATCTCTGCAACTGACACAAGTAAAGTGGTTTTTCCTACTCCTCCCTTAAGATTAATGAAGCTTATTACAATTTGTCATATTTTTCTCCTTAAAATTACTCTATTACATAGTTATTAGAAGTTAAATTTGTTTATTCATGAAAGTATGCAAGAAAAAAGATAACTCATATTATTATTGCAGCTTAATAATACGAATTATCTTAATTATTTATATAATCAAATCACTTATTAATATATTGCTTTTATCGCTTGTTCTTATAATCTTTTGATAAAATGGATCATTTAATTCTCTTATTAATGCATCAGCCTATATTTTAAAATATAAATTTAGTCTGAAGCTATCTACTCTACAAATTCAAATACTTCTTCAACACTTTTCCCAAATACTTTTGCAATATCCATAGCAAGTTTTAACGAAGGGTTATACTTTCCATTTTCAAGAGCACCTATAGTTTCTCTACGTACCCCCACTTCTTCTGCCAATTCACTTTGATTCATATTATTTTCTTTTCTTAATTCATGAATCTTTGTTTTTAACACTGCCATTCTTTATTCTCCGTATTTTTCATAATATACAAATGAAAAAGATTTTATTAATAATATTATACCAAAAGCAATTGGAATAAACTTATTTAAACTTATATTATCCCATTCTGCACCTCTAAAACTAAGTAATAATGCTGCCAGCATAACTCCTCTTAATCCTCTATAAGTATTAGATTCTGCTTTTAGCATATTTTCCTTTGACATTTCATCTTCCTTATCGCATTTAACAAACAAAGAACCTATTGATACAACTGAACATAGTAATAAAATTATTAATGCAATATTCTTTATAGGATTTGTTAATTGAAGCATTTTAATAGTTGCTAATGAAATCCATATAAATCCCATTAATCCATCTCCTAAAAGAACTTTCATTCTTAAACTCATTTTCTTATTCATATATAAATCACCTTTCTTAAATGTTATATATTTCTATCATTTGTTAAAATTATATAACACGGCACTCTGTAAATTAATACCTTTTTTTATTCTTTTATACATATAACTCTTAATTTGTAATTAAATTTAATAAAACCAATTGCTTTTCTTCCCAAAAACATTTATTGTATAATTTAGTATAATAAGCAAAAAAGAGGTGTAAGTTATGTCACATATAGTTGGAAAAAATGCATATAAAAGCTTAGAAGAACGTTTAAATAAATTCCCTCAAGGTGCTCCTCCTTCAGAAACTTTATATAAAATCTTAAAAATGATGTTTACTGAAAAAGAAGCAGCACTTGTAGCTCAACTTCCAATAAAAGAATTTAACGTAAAAACAGCAGCTTTCATATGGAAAATGAATGAAGCTGAAGCTGAGAAAATATTAGATACTCTTGCTTCGAAAGCCTTAATACTTGATCTTGAATGTGAAGCTGATGGAGAAAAAAAATATTTAATGGCTCCTCCTATGGCAGGATTTTTTGAATTTGCCTTAATGAGAACTGGAGGAAATTTAGACCAGAAGGTTTTAAGTCAGCTTCTCCACCAATACTTAAATGTTGAAGGCGACTTCATGAAAGAATTATTCTGGGGTACTGAAACAAAAATGGGAAGAGCTTTTGTTCAAGAAAGAGTTTTAAATGATGAAAATTCAATAGATATTTTAGATTATGAAAAAGCAAGTCATATTATAAAAAGTGCCAAACATATTTCTGTAAGCATGTGCTACTGCAGGCATAAGGCCCATCACCTAGGTGATGAATGTTATGCTCCAATGGAAACATGCTTAAGTTTTGATAGCGTGGCATACACACTTTCAAAGCATGGCTATGGAAGAAAAATAGATGCATCAGAAGCGCTTGATATTATAAATAAAGCTTACGAGTATAATTTAGTTCAATGTGGTGAAAATGTACAAAAGTCTCCAAGTTTTATGTGTAACTGTTGTAAATGTCATTGTGAAGCTTTTGTTTCGGCAAGAAAATTTGGACTCTTAGTACCAGTAAATACAACTAGCTATATTCCTGTTGTGGATACTGAAAAATGTATAGGCTGCGGTAAATGCAATAAGGTCTGTCCAATGGATGCTATTACAGTAAGTGAAAATGAAGTAAAGTTAAATATTGAAATAAATATAAGTGATTCAGGTAAAACTTCTGAAAATACTGACACTAATGAAAAAAATCAAAAAAGTAATACTAATATAAGAACTAAAAGATATGCATCAGTAAATAAAGACATCTGCCTTGGATGTGGTGTATGCGTAAAGAACTGCCCTGTAGGTGCTATAAAATTAGTAAGAAGAAAAGAACAAATAATAACTCCTGTAACTACTGTACATAGAGTTGTTCTTGCTGCAATAGAAAAAGGCCAGCTTCAAAATTTAATTTTCGATAATAGTGCCTATAAAAGTCATAAAGCCATGGCTGCCATACTAGCTGTTATACTAAAGCTTCCACCTATCCATAAACTTATGGCAAGCAAGCAGATGAAATCTGTATATTTAGCTAAGCTCCTTGAAAATTCATAAATAACCTAAAACTTAATAAATATAAAAAATGTAGTAGACTTATTTACACAAATCTACTACATTCCTAACTTTTGATTTTATATTTATTACTCTATTCTAAAGTCTTTAATAGAATCATATACTGATTTACT
>DPOH01000157.1 GCA_003539755.1 Clostridium sp. | reverse complement strand
GAATTAATAGCAGGTAATAATTCAAAAACAGTATCTATAATATTAGGATGTGAACAGGAAGAAGGAATTTTAGGAAGTATACCGTTATATATTTTAAAACATTTTAATTATATAAGTGAATGTGATGAATTTATTTTAAGTATTTATGGATTAAAAGAATTGGGAGTTGGTCAGTTAATATATATAGAAGATCCGCTTAAGGAGTATATGAAGGATAATTCTAAATTAACTATTGAACAAATAGGTGATTATATAGGTAATAATAAAATATATTTTTCTTTGATAGCTAAATAATAGAATGATTGATATTTTACAAACAAAATAAAATATGTTTTAAATGTAGTTTAAATATGTTTAAAGTACGGTGAATTGGGAGCTACAAACGATTCACCGTATTTTTATTATTTTAAAAATATACACTTAATTAATTTAAATAATTATTTATAAATTTTAAAAACTTGTAGGCTATTGTCGAAAAATATACAATGTCATTGTAGAAAGAACTTAAATATTTATGTTAGCCATAAATGTTAAAAATTAAACAAAAGAAAGGGAGAAATAAATAATGTTAGAAATAGTTGGAAAAACATTGACTAATAACGCAATTATAGGTGCTATTTTTTCATCAATTGTTATTATTTTTCTAGGTTTCTACTTAAGAAAAAAAGAAATTATTAATTCAGCAACTTCTAAAGTATTAACTAAGATAGTATTAACGGTATCATTACCAGCATTAGCATTTACATCTTTCATGAAAGATATAGATGGTGAACAATTAAGACAAGGCTTAAGTATTTTAATATGGGGATTTGCAATATATATCCTATTAATTCCAATAACTAAAATTATGTATGCAAGAGTTAAAGGTGATAAACAAGATGTATACAGAGTATTAACAATATTCGGTTCTACAACATTCTTTGGAACACCAATAGTAACTGCTGTATATGGAGCTATGGGAACAATGTATTCAAACATCTTCAATATAGCATATAGAGTATTCTTATATTCATACGCATTCATTAAGATGTCTGGAACAAAAATGGACAAAGAAAACTTTAAAAAGAATATGAAGGAAATATTCTTAAATCCAATAATACTTGCAACATTCTTAGGATTATTAATTTGGTTATTCCAAGATAGTCTTCCACAAGTAAATGTAGTAGTAAAAGATGAAGTTAAACATTATGCATTTTTAAGAATTGACCAAACAGTACCATGGTTATATAAACCACTTACTTATTTATCAAACTTAGCATCACCACTTGCATGGCTTTCAATTGGAGCAACTTTAGCTGAAGTTCCATTCAAGAAAGCAGTAGAACAAAAAGATGCTTGGGGATACAGTTTAATAAAGGTATTATTAATACCAGTAATCAACTTAGTAATATTAATGGTATTAAATGCAACTGGAATATTACCAGTATCATTTGTAGCAGTTGCAACAACAGTTATAATGATGGCAGCGCCAACAGCAACAGTTGCAGCAGCATACGCTATTAGCTTTGATAGAGAAGCATTATTTACTTCAAACTGTTCATTATTATCTACAGTAGTGGCGGTAATTGCTATGCCAATATGGATAATAGCATTAGAAGTTATTAAAAATTTACACATATTCGCTTAATATTTATTAAGTAATAAAAGTATATATTTTACCACTCTATACTTAACTGTATAGAGTGGTAATTACATTAATAAATTGATATAAATAAAAAACATACTTACTTAAGAGGAGAGATTAAATTATGATTAAAATAGTTTGTTTTGGTGTTAGAGAAACAGAAGTACCATACTTTCATAAATTAAACGAAAAGTTCGGATATGAATTAAAATTAGTTACTGAAAATCTTACTCATGAAAATGTTGAAGAAGCAGTTGGAGCTGAAGCAATAATGGTAAGAGGAAACTGTAAAGCTGATAGAAGAAATTTAGAAATATTAAAAGAACACGGATTACAATATGTTTTAACTAGAACAGTTGGATTTGACCACGTTGATTTAGAAGCTGTTAAAGATTTAGGATTAAAAAGTGCTAGAGTACCAGGATATTCTCCAAATGCTATTTCAGAATTAGCAGTTACACTTTCAATGATGTTATTAAGACATACTGCATACACAGTAAATAAGACAAGACAAAAAGATTTTACAGTAGATGCTACTATGTTTAGTAAAGAAATTAGAAATTGTACAGTTGGTATACTTGGAACTGGTAGAATAGGTTTAACAACTGCTAAGTTATTTAAAGGATTAGGAGCTAAAGTATTAGGATATGATGTATTCCAAAGTGATGCTGCTAAAGAAGTTGTTGAATTTAAGTCTTTAGATGAAGTAATAGCTGAATCAGATGTGATATCAATACATATGCCATTCTTCAAAGATTCAAACTATCACATTGTAAATGATGATTTCATATCAAAAATGAAAGACGGTGCTATATTAGTTAATACAGCAAGAGGAGAACTTCAAGATTTAGAAGCTATTATAAGAGGAATAGAAAGTGGTAAATTAGGCGGATTTGGTACTGACGTACTAGAAGGTGAAGCTGGAACATTCTTTAAGGATTTAAAAGGAACAACTTTACAAAATCCAGTATTCGAAAAGTTAGTTGATCTTTACCCAAGAGTATTAATAACTCCACATATGGGATCATATACTGATGAAGCATTAATAAACATGATAGAAATTTCATATGAAAACTTAAGAGAATATCTTAACGAAGGAACTTGTAAAAACCAAATAGCATAATATAAAATAAAAGAGATAGCATATTAATAAGAGTTAAATCTTATTAATATGCTTGTTTTATTTTTACAAAGAATTAGTGGGTGATTATTTGAAATTGAAGTTCAGTCAAAAAATTGTTTTATCAGCTGTGTTTATAACATTTATACCGCTAATGTTATCTTATGCAATCTTTATACAAGATAAAACATCAACTATTGAGAATGATATTAAGGTATCGTTAAAGGATTCTGCATTCTGTATAATACAGAATGATTTTATAAAAGAAGATTTATATTATAATAAGCAAAATGGTGAAATACAAGAATATACTAAAACATTAATATCTGCCTTGGATGATATAGATATAATAGTAATATGTGATATGACTGGAAGGAAATATTCTCACTTGGATGAAACACAGATTGGAGAGATATTTGTAAATCCAGATAAAGAAAAGGTACTTAAGAATGGGGATAGCTACTATTCATTAATGGAAGGATCTATGGGCAAAACTTTGAGATGGTTTGAGCCTATAATCTATAAGGACCAACAAGTAGGCTTTATTATGGTTGGAAAGTATTATGATGATATTTTAACTATTAATAAAGAAACAAGCATAAAGTATATAGGACTTTTTATATTGGCAATATTAATTTCAGTAGTAGGATCAAGTATTTTAGCTCAAAAAACTAAAAAAGATATGTTAAATATGGAGCCAGAAGAAATAACAACATTATATATTCAAAAAAAGATAATAATAAATAATGTTAATGTTGGAATAATAGCTTTAAATAAGAATAATGAAGTAACAGAAATAAATGATAGATGCTACACTTTATTTAAGAATTTTTCGTACGATAAAGTTATTAAGCGCCTTAGCATATACATAGATTCAAAATTAAGTTTTAAAATGAAAGAACTTATTATAGATGGTAAAAGGATATTTGTAACTCTAAATCCTATAATAGAAGAAAATACATATTTAGGGCAGCTTATAATTTTTAGTGATAGAGAAAATATAAATAAAATAGCAAAAGAAATAACAGGCGTAGATGAAATTATTAAAAACTTAAGAGCTAATGTGCATGAATTTAAGAATAATCTCCATGTTATATTAGGTTTAATTCAGCTAAAACAGTATTCACAGGCTAAAGATTTTATACTTCATATACAAAAAGTTCAGGAAGATAATTCGGCTGAGTTTTTAGAAATTGATGATTATTATGTACGTGCACTTTTGCTTAGCAGAAAGTTAGTAGCAAAGGAAAGAAAGGTTGAATTAGTGCTAAATAATGCGTCTAATATGTATCAAGAACATGGGATTGTGGATTCAAAGGATTTAGTAACTATATTAGGCAATCTTATAGAGAATGCACTTGAAGCATGTGCTGTAAGTAATGCGGAATATAAAAGAGTTGAAGTATATCTCAAAGAAGATGATTATAGGATACAAATTGTAGTTAGAGATAATGGAAGTCCTATAGAATTTAATAATAAAGAAGAAATGTTTATTGAAGGAATATCTTCTAAAGGTGATAATAGAGGAACAGGTCTTTATTTAGTTAAAAATAGAGTGGAATTATATAATGGTATAATAGAAATTGAGGAACAATATGATGAAAAAATATTTACTGTAAATATTTTGAAGGGAGAGTAAATGTGATGATGACAGTATTAATTGTTGAAGATGATCCTATGGTAGCTTTTATAAATAAACAGTATCTAAATAATATAGGTGATATTGAAGTATTAGGTCCTGTATATGAAGAAAGTGAAATTATTTCATTACTTGAAAGTAAAAAGATTGATTTAATACTTTTAGATGTTTTTTTACCTAAAAAAAGTGGGATAGAAATACTTAAAGAAATTAGAAGTAGAAAGTTTTCGGTGGATGTTATTATAATTAGTGCTGCCAATAATGCTGATGATTTGAAAGAAGCATTTGCCTATGGAATTATAGATTATCTTATAAAGCCATTTCAATTTGAAAGATTTGAAGAGGCAATAGGCAAATATAAATTTAGACATAATCTTTTTAGTAAGGATATAGCTCTTAATCAAAATGATGTTGATAAGATATATGCAGGAAATAGTGATCAAAATACTAGTCTTCCTAAGGGACTAAATAAACTTACACTTGATAGATTAATTAAATTTTTAAGTGATAATAGCGATCAAGTATGGACGTTAAGAGAAATATCAAATGAAATTAATATAAGCAATGTCACGGTAAAGAAATATATGGACTATTTAGAAAGTATAAATAAAGTATATGTAGAAACAACTTTTGGCAATGTTGGTAGGCCAGAATTAAAATATAAATTAATTTAGATGTATTTATTAAAAAAGTTAAGTAAAATGTGTTTAGAAAATTAAATTATTAATACATAAATGGTAAATATATGATATAATATAAGAAAGTATTGATATTAGAATTAATCTATAATCAATACTTTTTTATTTACTAAAGAGGGGGCATTATTATGGAATATAGTAAACATAAGTACATAGGATTTCTAGGATTATTATCGTTGATAGGGCTTAAGGGATTTGTAACTCAAAATTATATATGGTGTATTTTCTTAGTAAACTATTTATGGTTCACTTTCTTTTATGAAAATAGTCCAGTATATAAGAAGAAGTAATACTTATTAAGCTAAGAATAGACTGTTATGATAAAATTCTATAAGAATTTTTTATGGGGATATGCAGTATTATAGTATTACAGAATACTTAAAGTAAACAAGCTTTAAGTATTCTTTTTTTATATATTATTTTAAGCGTCTATAACTATAATAATTAATATTATAAGGAATATACTTTTGTATATATAAGTATTTGATTGTGTGTTTATATTAGATTGATTAATATTAATACGTAATTAATGTGTTAAAATTATTAAAAAATATAAAGTTTATTTTAGATAAAATTCTAAGGTTACTTTAAGAATTAGAGGTTAGCGATAATTGAGTATTAATAAAAATAGTGAAAGATATTTTTATCAGGTGAATTATAATTCAGATTTTGAAAAAAGCTTATGTGCAATGGAATTAAAATGTTTGATAAATGGGAAGATGAAGAATAAATATGTTTTTTCTAATATATATGTAAATCCTTCTAGAAGCCCATTTATTAAAGAAATGATATGTATTAAGTATGAAGATGAATCATTAGATAAAATACTAGAAAACATAAAAAAAGATAGACTTTATTATGATGATTTTAAAGTTTGTTATCTTAGATTAGAAAAGAACGAGGTTCAATATAATGACAGATTGAATAGTTTGAAGAAAATAGGTATGGCTATAAATGGTGAGGCTAATATGCATTCTCCTAAAATTATGCTTGGTGTAACAAAAGTAGAAGGAAAATGGATATTTGGTGAATATAAAAAGAATGATTTCGAATGGCATATACATGAGAGAAAACCGTATGAATATTCAAATGCATTAACTATAAGAGTTGCTAGAGCATTAGTAAATATAGCTGTAGGAAATAATATTGACATGAAACTTATAGATCCTTGTTGTGGAGTAGGAACTGTAGTTATAGAAGCATTATCTATGGGGATAGATGTTGCAGCCTATGAATTAAATAAAAATATTGCAGAAAATGCAAAGAGAAATATTGAATTTTTTGGATATGATAATGTAGTTACACATGGAAATATGCATGATATTAAAGAGAGATATGATGTTGCTATAATAGATATTCCATATGGATTATTTACACCTATTACACATGCTGAACAGATTGCAATAATAAATACAGCAAGAAAAATCACTAAAAAGTTAGTTTTGGTAGCATTTGAGGATATGAGTGAATGTATAAAAGAAACTGGTTTTACAATTGAAGATTTATGCCATGTATGTAAAGGTAAATTTAAGAGGCACATATATATATGTAAATAGTAATAAAACATATAAATTCTATAACATAAAATAGTTGTCTATTGTATTATAGAATTTTTTTATAAGAACTTAGCTCATAGTGAAAATAGACATGTAAGAAATGTGGGTTCTAAGTGAAAAATTCTAAAGGAATATCGTTATAAGTTAGATTAGTTATAGGGAATCTTTGTAGTTGGTGAATGTTAAAATACATTATATTAACATAAAGGATTAGGGGAATTGTATTAATTTATTTTGGTGATATTTGAATTATTATATATTTATACTAGGATATTTTTGTTAATAGAATTGAATATATGAGGCTGATAAAGATGATTTGAAAATATAAAGTAATATAAGAACAATGAAATATATCTTTGGTGAATTATAATAACTAACCGGGTGTATCATAATGAGGAAAAGCTCAAAAAAGCGAGTAAACTAAAGAAAAGTAAATATAATTTTTGCATATCAAAAAAAATTAGAAGTATTGAGTTTTATATAAGTGTTAAGATAAAAAACGTCGCTGAGAGCGATAACAACTAGCAAATAAACTTGAAAAATTCTTTAGAAAAAGATTTAAAAAGTTTTTTAAAAAAGTTGTTGACATAGTCAAAATCAAGTGATATACTGAGTAAGTCGCTTGAGGGTGACAGAAA
>DPOH01000042.1 GCA_003539755.1 Clostridium sp. | reverse complement strand
ACCTGAAAATTCATGAGGATATCTTCTTATATGGTCTGGCTTAAGTCCAACTATATTAAGCATTTCTTGAACTCTTTCCATCCTCTCCTTTGGAGTATAAAGATTATGAATTATCATTGGTTCCTCTATAATATCACCAATTGTAAATCTAGGATTTAATGAAGCATATGGATCTTGGAATATCATCTGCATTGATTTCCTAAATGGAAGCATTTGCTTTTTAGAAAAGGTAGTTATATCTGTACCCTTATATATAATTTGACCATCTGTAGGTTCATATAGCTTTAAAATTGTTCTTCCCATTGTACTCTTTCCACAACCAGATTCGCCTACTATCCCTAAAGTCTCACCTTTTCCAATTTCAAATGATATATCATCAATTACTTTAATATCTTTTGGTGCTTGAAATGGTTCATTCTTAACAAAATATTTTTTTAAGTTTTTTACTTGTAATAATGGTTCATTATTCATACAGCCTCAGCTCCTTCTCTAACTACTTTCCTTACCCTATCTTCATCGCAGTGAAGCCAGCAAGAACAACTATGTGTATCACTTATTACTGTTTTAGGAGGCATATAGTCCTTACATATATTCATAGCTTTTGGACATCTTGACATGAATGCGCATCCACTAGGAAGATTCAATAAATCTGGAGGGGTACCTGGTATAGGTACTAAAGGTTTGTTTTTACCTGCCTCACTATTGTTTATACTATTTAAAAGTCCCAATGTATATGGATGTTTAGACTCATAGAATATTTCATCAGTTGTACCACTTTCAACTATAGTTCCGCCATACATTATGTTAATTTTCTGACATAAGGTTGCCACTACTCCTAAGTCATGAGTAATCATAATAACAGCAGTACCAGTTTCTTCAGTTACTTTCTTTAATATATCTAAAACCTGAGCCTGTACAGTAACATCTAAAGCTGTAGTTGGTTCATCTGCTATTATTAATTTTGGTTCACAAGATAGTGCTATTGCTATGATTATTCTCTGCCTCATACCACCTGAAAATTCAAAAGGATATTGTTCTAGTCTTTCTTCCGGACTTGGTATACCTACCATTTCAAGAAGTTTAACAGCTATTTTTCTAGCTTCCGCCTTTGAACATTTTTTATGAAGCATAATTCCTTCTGTAATTTGAGTACCTATTTTTAATATAGGATTCAAAAATGTCATAGGATCTTGAAATATCATAGCTATTTCATTTCCTCTTATTTTTCTCATTTTATCTTCATATAATTTTTTCTCTTTTCTTGTTTCTATTCCTGAAGGTGAAATATCTTTTCCATCAAAGGTAATAGTTCCATTAGTTACTTTACCATTTGATGCAATAAGTCCCATCATAGTAAGCATTCCAACGCTCTTTCCTGAACCAGATTCACCTACTATTCCAAGTACTTCTCCTTTTTCTACATTATAAGATACATTTCTAACAGCACTTACCATTCCTTGTCCTGTTTCAAATTGAGTAGTTAAATTATTTATTTCAAGTAAACTCATAAATTTCACCCCTATCTATTCTTTTTAGGATCTAAAGCACGTCCTAAGCCTTCACCTACAAAGTTTAATGCTAGTATTGTTAAACATATAGCAACAATTGGCCAAACTATTTGAATTGGATATATTTCTATTTGTGTTCTTGCATCCTGCGCTAAACTTCCCCAACTAGCAAGTGGTGCTGATATACCAACTCCTACAAAGCTTAAGAATGCTTCTTGGAATATTGCTTGTGGAACTAAAAAAGTAACTTGTACTATTATTGGCCCTAAAGCATTTATAACCAAATGTTTAAATAATATTCTCTTATTACTAGCTCCAAGAACAACAGCCGCAAGAGAAAATTCCTGTTCTTTCAACTTTAAAACTTCACCTCTTACAAGCCTTGCCATTCCTATCCAGCTTGAAATACTCATACCAAGAAGGATGCTATAAATATTTGAACCTAAAACTAACATTATAAGTATTACGTATAGCATAGATGGAATTGCGTAGATTATATCTACAATCCCCATCATTATCATATCTGTCTTACCACCTATATATCCTGAAACTGCACCATAAGTTACTCCTATTACTAGACTTATTAAGGCACTTACAAAACCTACACTTAAGCTTATCCTTGCACCATACCAAACTCTTACAAAGATATCACGTCCAAATTTATCAGTTCCAAAGAAGTGTTGAGCACTAGGATATGAATTAGTCATTGATAAATCCTGTGCATCATAAGTATAAGAAGAAAGCATTGGTCCTAATACTGCCATAACAATCATAATACCTATTACACCTAAACTTACTAAAGCTAATTTGTTTTTTTTAAAAGTATCCCAAGCATCTTTAAACATACTCTTACTTTCCATAGCTATAAATTCATTATTCTTTTCACTTTCTGAAAGTGGCTGCATTAGATACTCTAAATCTACATCTATCTTTTTTACTTTGCTTTCCATATTCATCACTCCTTTTTTATGATAATTTTATTCTTGGATCAATAAATGCACATATAACATCAACAAGCATATTAGCTATAATTATTACAGTACCAATAAATATTGATAGGCCAAGTATTACAGTATAATCACGATTTGATATTGAGTTTACAAATTCCATTCCAAGTCCAGGAATCGTATATAAACTTTCTATAACAAAACTTCCTGTAAGCAAAAATGCTATTGTAGGTCCTAAGTATGTTACTACAGGAACCATTGAATTCTTTAATACATGCTTAAATATTATTGATACCTCTTTTAATCCTTTTGCCCTAGCCATAATTACATGATCTTGTTTTAACGCTTCTGAAAATGTAGTATTAACTAATCTTGAAATAACTGCTATAGGATATACAGACTGAGCTATTACTGGTAATACATAGCTTGCTGGACTACTAAGACCTATTATAGGAAAAAACTGAAGCTGAACTCCAAATATAATCATCAGTAGAAGTGCAAAAACAAAATTAGGAACACTTACACCAATAGTTGAACCAGCTATAAGGAATCCTTT
>DPOH01000267.1 GCA_003539755.1 Clostridium sp. | reverse complement strand
ATATATATTCAAACCCAAAAAAAAATAAAAAAAAAAATTAAAAAAACAAACAAACTTAAACCAAAAAAATAAAAACAAATTAAAAAAAACAAACAAAACAAATAAACAATACATCCCTAAGTACAAAAAAATAATAAGAACCTATAAAAAAGACAATTAAGATGACAATAATAAATAAAAAACTAAGTAAACAAAAAAAACAAGGTACAATCTTTAACATATTTTTAAATTCAACAAAATAATAAGCACCTATAAAAGGCCATCTATGCTGACACTAATTTCTAAAATACAAACTATTACTCACAATTCAAATTACACAACCTCAACAACAAAAAACTATGTACAAAGTCCCTTTTATCTTCCTTCTATATTAATAGAATTTATCTATTATACTTATATATATTCCATATATATAAGTATAAGTATTAAAATTTTAAACATTGTGATACTTTTTATTTATCTAAATTTATTTGGCACTCTTCTACAACTTTTTAATACACATTACTTTCAGTAATAATCCCTTTTCTTTAAATATTTTAATTATACAAGAACAAATATCAATATTTTCTACTCTTATATAACATAAAAATATCCTCCCAATGACCATATTAATCATTCGAAGGATATTTTTATCATTATTAAAATAACTCGCTCTTCTTACTTCTAATCATAAGATTATCAACTATTTCTTTAGGCAATTTATCCTCAAATAAAACTTTATATAATCCATCTGTAATAGGCATTGATATGCCTATTTTTTCTTTAAGTTGATAAAATGCTCTACAAGCCTTTACACCTTCAACTACCATACCAACTTCATTCAAAGCTTCATTTAAAGATTTACCACTACCAATAAGAAATCCAGCACGTCTATTTCTTGAATGTTTAGAAGTACATGTAACTATTAGGTCTCCCATACCTGTAAGCCCATAAAAAGTTTCTACTTTACCACCTAATGCCATTCCAATTCGGCTTATTTCTTTCATTCCCCTTGTCATTAAAGCAGCTTTAGTATTATCTCCATATCCAATACCATCTAAAACTCCAGCAGCTAAAGCTATTACATTTTTAACTGCTCCTCCTATTTCTACACCAATAATATCATCGTTAGTATAAATTCTTAAATTGGGAGTCATAAATAAATCCTGAACT
The DNA here is from genome assembly GCA_003539755.1 of Clostridium sp. Lineage (GTDB taxonomy): Bacteria > Bacillota > Clostridia > Clostridiales > Clostridiaceae > Clostridium. Next base: position 12,314 of record DPOH01000267.1, on the reverse strand, counting down.
TCAAATGCATACTTCATATCTTCTGATGTACTTACTAAAGTTGTTGGAAGCTTCATTGCTATTTCTTCCGCATGGCTTGGTCCAGATAAAACAACAATAGGATTTTGTAATTCTTCTCTGATTACAGTTGATAATCTCCTATCACTATCTTCTTCTATTCCTTTAGCTATAGAAATAATAGGAATATTTTTAGGTACTATATCTTTTATAGCTCTACACATGCTTCTTATTACATGTGAAGGCACAGATAAAACAATATAATCTGCACCTTCTATAGCTTCTGATATATCCACAAAAGCCGTAACATTTTTAGGAATTATTAAATCTTTCATATACTTTTCATTTGTTCTCTTAACATTAATTTCATCTACAACTTTTTTATCTCTGTTGTATATGTTAACAATATTATCTTTTTCCGCCAAAACTACTGCAAGTGCAGTACCAAAGCTTCCACCACCTAGAAAAGTAACTCTGCTCATAATTATTCCCTTCTTTGTCTATATTCTATTTGGATACCTGTTCCCTTGAAATCAAAGCTATCTCTTAATTGATTTTCTAAATATCTCTCATAAGAGAAGTGTCTTGCTTCTGCATCATTAACAAAGAAGACAAACTTTGGTGGTCTAGTCGCAACTTGAGTCGCATAGTAGATTTTCATTCTCTTAAGACCAACAACTGGTGGTTCTTTCATAAGAACAGCTTTACTTATAACGTCATTTAAGATACCAGTAGATACTCTCTTATTATAATTATCATAACATTTCTTAGCCATTTCTAGAACTTTATGAGTTCTTTGACCAGTTTTAGCTGATATGAATAAGTATTCTGCATAACTTATAAATTTAAGTTTACTTTGTAGTTCTTTCTTAAATTTATCTAATGTTTTATCATCTTTCTCAACAAGATCCCATTTGTTTACAACAACCATAATAGCTTTTCTCATTTCATGAGCATATCCTATTATTTTTTCATCTTGTTCTGTAACGCCTTCTTGAGCATCTATCATTAATATACATACATCAGCTCTTTCAATTGCAGCATAAGTTCTTACTACTGAATAACGTTCAATTTCTTCTTTAACTTTGCTCTTTCTTCTAAGTCCAGCAGTATCTATTAATATAAACTTACCTTCTTCAGTTTCAAGAGTACTATCAATAGCATCTCTTGTAGTTCCTGCAACATCTGATACTATTACTCTATCTTCTCCAAGTAATTTGTTTATTAATGAAGATTTACCAACGTTTGGCTTACCAACCATAGCTATTCTTACATATTCATCTTCATCTTGTTCATAAATTGACTCATCAAAGTTTTCTACTACTCTATCAAGCATATCTCCAAGACCTAAACCTTGAGAAGCTGAAATTGAAATAGGATCACCTATTCCTAAATTGTAGAATTCCCATGCATTATCTTCTTCTTTTATTGAGTCAACTTTATTAACTACTAGAACTACAGGCTTTTTACTTTTTCTAAGCATTGTTGCAACTTCATGGTCAGCTGCTGTAAGTCCTTCTTTTCCATCAACAATAAATATAATAACATCAGCAGTTTCGATAGCTATGTTTGCCTGTCTTCTCATCTGTTGCATTATAATATCGTTTCTTTCTGGTTCTATACCACCAGTATCAATCATAGTAAAGTTATACTTAAGCCATTCTGCTTCTGCATATACTCTATCTCTTGTAACTCCTGGTGTGTCTTGTACTATTGAAATTCTTTTTCCTGCTAATCTATTAAACAACGTTGATTTACCAACGTTAGGTCTTCCAACCATAGCAACTATTGGTTTAGCCATTAAATTTCCTCCTCTTTACATTCATTAATTTTTTGAATAAAGTCTTCTCCTGTGTAATCTACAACTATGACTTTCACATCTAAAGCTTCTTCTATATCTTTAATCTTTATATCATCTAACATTATCTGTTCTGAAGAGTCTGCAAGTTCATAACCCTTTCTAAACATATTATTAGCCATGATTAAATACTTAGTATTAATTTTTCCTTTTAATTGTTTTATTATATCAGTTCCTGTTAAAAGACCTGCAACTGTAATCGTAGGTCCAAAATAATCATTTACTATTTCATAAACATCTAACTGAATATTTTTATTTGCTTTTTTAATTTTCTTACTAGCTTCTAAAAGTTCTGGATATGCTAATGTTCCAGTAACCAGTGAAAAACTACCTTTCATATCTTTATCAAGGTCAACTATTGTTTCATCTATAGCATCTCTAAAGCATCTTACCATACCTACTCCATCTTCTATTTGATGATAACCTTCATAAAAATCTGCATCTGGAATCTCCTTATCAGCTACAAGGTAGAATTCATCAGATAATCTTGCAAATGGTGTTCCAACCTCTTCAATAAATTTCTTTTGAAGTTTTTCAACTCTCTCTATTTCTTTACGCGACTCTTCTTTAGTATATGTAGTCACATGAGTTAAATTTTCTCTATATCTAGTTACTCCAATTGGAACTATTGCAATACTATCTACTTGAGGATATAAAGTATACAAATCATTTATTGTTTTTAAAAGTTCATCCCCATTATTTATATTCGGTACAGAAACTATTTGAGCATTAAGCTGTATTCCTGCATCTGCAAGTCTCTTCATTCTCTCAAATACATTCCCTGCAAATCTATTATTAAGCATTTTTACTCTTAATTCTGGATTTGTTGTATGTACAGAAACATTTATAGGACTGATATGATAATCTATAATTCTATCTATATCTTCTTCCTTCATATTTGTAAGTGTTACAAAATTTCCTTGAAGAAAAGATAATCTTGAATCATCATCTTTAAAATAAAGACTCTCACGCATTCCACTTGGAAGCTGATCTATAAAACAGAAAATACATTTGTTACTGCAGCTTTTTGCTTTATCTATTAATCCACCACCGAACTCAATTCCAAGTTCTTCTCCATAATCTTTTTCTATTTCTACTTCCCATATTTCTCCACTGTCAGCTTTTTCTATTTCTAATACAAGTTCTTCATCATCGCTTAAGAACTTATAATCAATAATATCATTAACTACTTTTCCATTTATCGAAAGAAGTGCATCATTTTTTTCTATTCCCACTTCTTCTGCTATACTTCCAGGAGCTATACTTATTATAATGCTTTTCATTAAATTACTCTCCTTATTATAACATAATATCTATCTTTGTTATATTACATTATTACTTTGTTTAAGTCAACAAATCCTTTTTATCATAATTCTATCCCATTTTATTATTTCTCATACAAGAATTATATATCCTGTTTATCAGAAAAATCGAGTAGTAAGTTATTGCCCATGCTAGGCACACTAAAAATAACCTTAACCAAATAATTTCAACGATTAAGGCTATAAACATTACTTATTTATGATACGGTATTTCCACTAATAAAAAATAATCTGATAACTTAGAATTATTACCTAATTAACCAGCTCATATTCTTAACATTGATATTGTTCTGTAACTCTGCATGCATTCATGAAATTTGTCCAAATTTCATTTCTGTTATAGTTAATTTTACTATTGATAATGATTCCAAGTAAGATAGGAATATACATCCTCAAAAAATCAATCTTATCAATTGTACGTGTAAAATCTCTAGTTATAAAATTAAATAAATCACAATACAATCTATTCATCTTTTGAATCAATAATAAATTAATTTCACTATATCTGTCTGGCTGCTTAGTTTTAGGATTTGTAAAAAATACCTCCACAGTTCTTCCTCTCACTATAATATCATTACTCCTATATCCAGCATGATAAAGACCTTCAATAAATGCTTTCTCCATATCAATATAAGGAAAAGTAATTTGAACATCTAAAGATAACTGCTCTGGCCAAGAAAATGTGCCTACATCAAATCCTGCTAGCCACCAGTGCTTTTCTTTTCTTTCTATTATCTCTTTTCCATCTTTCTTTAAAGTAAATTGCATTTGTAAAAGTTCATTATCAGATATACAATCATAAAAAGGTCCCGAGAAAATTCCTGGTATATTCACATCATCCTTGTCAGTTGTATACACTCCCACTTCAGCACCGGTTGTTATTCCATATTGCCCCTTCCATAATTCAATAAGCCATCGTCTGTTATCATACTGAAAATAAATTGGTTCACAATGTATTCTCATATTTAATGAAGGTGCTAATCCATCATAAAAACTGCAATAGCCAATCTTTCTCTGTGGTGGATACATGCTTGCATAAACAATGTCCTGCTTCACATCAAATAAGAAACCGTATTTATTTAATATCTCATTTATATCTTTTAGTTTTTCTTCATCAGTTCTTTTCTTTACTCTTTCTATTACTGATTTTTTATATAATAAACTTCTGCTAAAAAATGGTTCCATTCTAAAAATTTCTGTAAGAATCGCTATCTTAAATAATTCATTCATTTAATATATCACCCTTTATGAATATATTTCTATAATATTTTATTCATTATTAACATCATTGGTGATATAATTTTATTATAGTAAACAACTCAAAGTTGCAAAATTAAAAATCTACTTTGCAGACTATGTGTTTCTGTTACTTTCAAAAGTTATATACAGATTCTTTTTTATTGCCTGATAGTGTGCTAAGCACACAAAAAAATCCTTTAAAATCATATTATTTAAAGGATTAAATTCTCACTTATTCATTTAAATCAACATAAATGCCTTTTCTAGAAAAAATAGTCCATTCACAAATATTTGTAACATGATCAGCTATTCTTTCTAAATATTTAATTATAAATAGTAGCTGTGTTCCATCATTAATTAAATCTTCTTTTTCATGAATTCTTTTTATCATATTTTCAAATAATGATTTATACAAAACATCTACCTTATCATCTTCTTCACAAATTTTGTATGCTTTATCAACATCATTTTGCAAATACACTTCTATAGATTGCTTTATCATACTACGTACTTTCATTTCCATTTCAAATAGTTGCTCAATATCTCCATTAAAAACTTTTAGACTTCTATTTATCCTTTTGGTTATCTTGCATATATCAACTGCATGATCTGCCATTCGTTCTAAATCAGTAACTATTTTTGATGTTGTAAATACACGCCTTAAGTCTTCAGCAAGAGGTTGTTCTGTTGCTATAAACTTAATACAGTCTTCTTCAATTTCTTTCTGCATATTATCAATAATATCATCATTCTTTATGATTTCTTCAGCCTTTTGTATATCATCATTCTTTAATGCAATCATGCTTTCATAAATCTGCTTTTCAACAAAACTAGTCATATCTATTAATCTTTTAGTAATATTTTTAACTCTGGCATCCTGTAATTGCCTTACCATTATTAATCCCCTCACTTTTAATTTAATTTCTCTTTTATCCAAATCTTCCAGTTATATAGTCTTCCGTTCTTTTATCTTTAGGCTTATAAAAAATATCATCTGTCTTTCCAAATTCAATAACTTCTCCATTTAAGAAAAATGCTGTCTTATCTGCAATTCTTCCTGCCTGCTGCATATTATGAGTTACAATTATTACTGTATATTTCTTTTTAAGTTCATCCATAAGCTCTTCCATTTTTGCAGTGGAAATAGGATCTAATGCTGATGTAGGTTCATCCATTAGAATTACTTCAGGAGAGACTGCAAGAGTTCTTGCTATACACAACCTCTGTTGCTGCCCTCCAGACATTCCAATAGCACTATCCTTAAGCCTATCTTTTGTTTCTTCCCATAAAGCAGCTCCTTTTAAACTTTTTTCAACTATTTCATCAAGCTGAGCTTTATTTCTTATACCATGAATCTTTGGCCCATAAGCAATATTATTATAAATTGACATAGGAAATGGATTAGGTCTTTGGAACACCATCCCTATTCTTTTTCTCAAATGAATTTCATCATAATCCTTATATATATCTTTTCCTTCAAACAGAACTTCACCATCAATTTTTACAATATCAATTAAATCGTTCATCCTGTTAATAGTTCTTAAAAAAGTCAACTTGCCACAGCCTGAAGGACCTATAAGCGCAGTAACTTCATTTTTATTTATACTCATATTTATATTTTTTAGAGCCTGCTTTTCTCCATAATATAAATTTAAATTTCTAGTTTCTATTATGTTATTCATAAATTCCTCCTATTTTCCACTGTATGCTTTAACCAATTTATGTCCAATTAACTTTGCAACTATATTGAATAAAAGTACTGATATTATGAGTACTGCAACCGTTCCATTAGCAATCTGAACTGCATCCACAACTATTCCTTCTGAATTTAATTTCCATATATGAACTGCCAATGTTTCTGCTGGTCTGAATAGAGAAAAAGCTGAATTTCCTGTCAAGCTTATGCTGTTGAAGTTCAAATTTTTCGAACTCAATCCTGCTGTATATAAAAATGCTGCAGCCTCCCCAAATATTCTTCCTGCTGCAAGTATTATTCCTGTTATTATTTCTGCCATAGCACTTGGTACTGTAAGTCTCATTAGTGTCTGCCATTTTGTAGCTCCTAGTCCAAGGGAAGCTTCCTTTACTTTCTTGCTTGTAGCTCTAATAGCATTTTCTGATATTTTGGTCATTGATGGTATATTTAAAATACTTACAGATAGTGCTCCAGCTAGCACTGAATATCCCCATCCTGCCATGTTTACAAAAACCAGCATTCCAAACATACCTATTACTATTGATGGAAGAGATGACATTGTTTCAAGACACATTCTTATAAAATTAAGAATTGGTCCCTGCTTTGCATATTCTGCTAAATATATACCTGCACCAATTCCAATAGGTACTGTAATAATCAATGATATTACAAGTATATAGAATGAATTAAATAACTGTGGTCCTATTCCTCCACCTGCGCCTGTTAATTTAGGCTTTCCAAATAAAAATGAAGGCTTTAGCATTGCGCCACCTTTGTATAATATATAAGCAATAAATGCACCAAGTAGCACAACAATAAAAACACTTATTATATAGAAAACAGTTATTGCAATCTTATCCGCTCTTTTTGCATTCACTATCTGTCACTCCTTATCTCAATCATTCTAACTAAAACTATGAATATAAATGAAATAATAAGCAATATTAAAGCTAAAGCCCATAATGCATCATTCCATACTGTTCCCCTACTGTATTTGCCATATCCATAGTAATAACACTCGTAAGTGTGGCCATCGAAGAGAAAATATTGTCTGGTATTCTTACTGTATTACCTATAACCATCTGAACTGCTAATGCTTCACCAAAAGCTCTTGCTATTCCAAGTACTATTCCTGTAAGAATTCCCGACTTTGCTTCTGGTACTATAACCCTATAAATTGTCTGCCATCTTGTAGCTCCTAGCCCATAAGAAGCTTCTATATGATCCTGAGGAATTGTCTTTATTGTATCAATTGATAGTGTTGCAATTGTAGGTAAAATCATAAGTGAAAGTACTAAAATTCCTGCAAGTAATGAAAATCCCATTCCACCAAAGTTATTTTTTATAAATGGGACTAATACTGAAATACCCACCCATCCATATACCACTGATGGTATTCCAACTAAAATTTCCAATACTGGCTTAATAATTTTCAAACCAACTTTTTTTGATATTACATTTACAAAAACAGCCAAAGAAACGGCTATAGGTGCACTTATTATTACTGCACCTACAGATACCAATGTTGAACCTAAGATGAAAGCAAGAGCACCAAAGGACGGCTCACCACCTTGATTTAGTTTCCAGTTATTCTCAAATAGAAATTGTCCAATACTATAACCATCCTGAGTAAATAACTTTATACCCTTTGAAATTATAAATATTATTATAGATAAGGTTATTAATATTATCAGTATTCCACATAACCTTGCAAATCCCTGGCCCAAATATTCATTTTGTAGCCTCTCCTTAAAACTTCTTTTTTCCATCTTAATCATCCTTTAATCCTTCTATTTTTCTTTTATGTCTGCCCCTGAGATAAATCCCAAACTGCTTAAACTATCTTTATTTTCATCGCTTGATATGAAATCTATAAATAATTTAGCTGCTTCATTGGGTTCACCTTTTGTATACATATGACCATATGACCAGAATGGATATGAACCATTTTTGATATTAGCTTCATCATCGCTTACACCATTTATCTTAACTGGAGTTATTACTTCCTTAGCTTCTGCTGTATTCATATATGCAAGTCCTAAATAACTTATTGCACCATCATTCTGCTTCATAGCTGATAGAACTGCACCATTAGAATCCTGTGTTACTCCAATAGAATCATTTTCTAAAGTCTTATCTCCATCTAAAATTGTCTTTTCAAAAGTAGCCCTAGTTCCTGATCCACTTGTTCTATGAATTATCAATATTTCTTTATCTGGACCTGTTGTTCCATCAGTTTTTTTTATTTCATTCCAATTTTTAATTTTGCCTGAAAATATATCTTTAATCTGATCTTTTGTTAAATCATCTATCCCAAGTGATTTACTTACTGTAACAGCAAATCCTTGAGCTACAACTTTATGGTCTACAAGTTCCTTTGCCTTATCTTCATCAAGTTTTTCTTCTGCAAATACATCTGAATTTCCTATATCAACTGTTCCTTCTGAAACTTGTGTAAGTCCTGTTCCTGAACCACCAGCCTGAGCATTTATTTCAATATTTGGATTTTCTTTATTAAATTTTTCAATAGATTGTTCCATTAATGGTAATAAAGCCGAAGATCCACTCACTGTTATTAATCCGCTTACACTTTCTTGTGCATTTCCATTAGCACTCTGATTGTTATTCCCACAACCTATCATTGCTCCTCCAATTACTGTTACTAGTAAAGCACTTACTATTAGTTTTAAACTTCTTTTTTTCATTAATGTTCCTTCTATTAATAAATTACTTATTATTTAATTCTTTTTCTTGCTTTTTCCTTTCACTTTTATAATAAACTCATTGGGTTAATAGATTATTAGATATATGTTAATTAATATTAGGACAATGTTAAATAAATTTAACATTGTTCCTGATCATATGTTCTTTGAAACTTTACCGTTTTTCTACCCACATACATATTAATAAATAAAATTTAATAGTTATTTACGTAAAAAAAGAAGCAGCTTTATAATTCTGCTTCTTAATCAATTTTGTATTTTTCCTTACACACAAGGTATTTTAACTTCAAAAGTGCTTCCTTTTCCCAATTCACTCTTTACATTAATTTCACCATTAAATGTTTTGACTATATGTTTTACTATTGCAAGACCTAATCCTGTACCACCTTTTTTTCTAGACTTATCTACTCTGTAGAATCTCTCAAAAATTCTAGATATATCTTCTTTAGGAATACCTATTCCATTATCACTGACTTTCATATGATAATATCCATTTTTACTATAGCTTGATATAATAATCTTTCCACCAAACTCCTTAGAGTATTTTAAAGCATTTTCAATTAAATTTAGACATAGCTGATAAAATTTATCTCTATCTCCCAGTATAAACTCACCATTTTCATCATTAAATTCAATTTCAACTATTTTTTCAGTGTTAGTTTTTTTAGCAATATTAAGAGCCTCTTCAATAACCTTTCCTGGTAAAAATTCTTCAACATCACAAACAAAATTGCTTTCTATCTTAGACAGAACAAGTATATCATCTATAAGTCTAGTCAACCTCTCTGCTTCTTTATTTATTATGTCCAAAAACTTTTCTCTAGTTTCATAATCATCTACTATTTTTAACGTTTCTGCAAATCCTTTTATTGATGTAAGAGGTGTTTTAAGTTCATGAGATACATTTGCCACAAACTGCGTCCTCATTAACTCAACTCTTTTCATATCAGTTATATCTTGAAAGCTAATAACTTTCCCAAATTTATTTATTCCACCAATTATATCAGATTTTTTAACTTTTAAATTTCTTTCTATTGGGTGAAGTATTGTAATTTCCTTATCATTTTCTTCGTCATTATTAATGAATTCATTTATATCATAATCGTTTATGTAATCTGTGATACATTCCCCTGTTATACTTTTCTTTATTCCTAAAATAAGTTCTGCACAAGGATTTATAGAAATAACTCTATTATCATTATCAACAGCAATTACTCCACTATCCATACTCTTTAATATTGACTCTAGCTTAAACTGTTTTTCTATAACTTCCTGTATTTTAATCTGAAGCTGATCAGCCATATTATTAAAACTTTTTCCAAGCACCCCAAGTTCATCATCACTCTGTATATTAACTCTTATTTTATAATCTCCATTAGCCATTTTAAAAGTAACCCTTTCTAATTCCTTTACTGGCTCAATAAATTTTCTTATCAATCTTAAAGATAAGCATAAAGAAAATACTATAACAATAATTACAAGCAATACATAATACTTCATCTTCTCATTAGTAAGCATTTCAATTGTACTTATTGGCACTGAACTTCTTATAATCATATTGTTATTAATTTTTGTTGCATAATACATATAGTTTACTCTCATAGTATCACTATATCTTGAAGTATAACCTTCCCCATTTTCTATTGCTTCCTTAACTTCCAATCTATCTCTATGATTTTTAGTAGTATCTCCTTCATTATCATACAATACGTTTCCATCCATATCTATTAACGTAAATCTTACTTTTGAATCATTTATACGCATTTCATTCATTATTGCAATTTCTCTACCATCAAAATCACCATATTGCAATATAATATTATTTAAATTTTTTAACGAATCCTTAGTACTTTTTATAAGCTGATAATTGCTTAATAATATATATGATGATGTTAATAAAAGAACTACAAATATAACTATGACCATTACTAAATTAATAATTTTTCGCTTCATAATTTTTATTCTTCTGGGTTAAATCTATACCCAACACCCCTTATAGTTTCTATAAATTTAGGCCTCTTATCATCTTCTTCAATTTTCTTTCTTAGATACCGTATATGAACATCAACAGTTCTAGTTTCACCTATATACTCATATCCCCATATTTTATCTAGGAGTATTTCTCTTTTTAAAATTTTGCCTTTATTTTTGATAAGTATTTGTAGAAGTTCAAATTCTTTTAATGTCAACTCAACCTTTTTACCACATACTATTACTTCATGTCTTTCAAAATCTACTTTTAACTTTTTAGATTCGTAACTTTTTTCTTCTGAATCATTATTAGATGTATTGGATCTTCTAAGTACTGCCTTTACTCTTGCCAAAAGTTCTCTAACGGAAAATGGCTTAGTGATATAGTCATCAGCACCTAGTTCAAGGCCTAATATTTTATCTAATTCTTCCCCTTTAGCTGTAAGCATTATTATTGCCGTATTTTTCATTTCTTTTTCTCTTTTGATTTCTTTGCATACATCAAATCCATCTAATCCTGGAAGCATTAAATCAAGCAAGACAAGGTTTGGTTTTTCTGATTTTGCAATCTTAACAGCCTCTATACCATCATTAGCTGTAAGTATATTATATCCAGCATTATTTAAATTAAATTTTAAAAGTTCTACTATATGTTCTTCATCATCTACTATTAAAATCTTATCTTTAGGCATAAATCTTTCCCCCTAATTTAATATTATGAACGAAAACATCCTTCCATATGATCCATTTGATTTTCTATATGAATGTAATTTAGCTGTATCAGAGCAATAAGTACATAAATCTAAAACATTAATATTCTCATCATTTACTCCAGCCTTTTTTAAATCATCAACTATGCAGCATTCCAAATTTAAATTTCTTCCTGAGAATAATGTTGATTCAGGTATATCTGTTTTTTCATCAATAAACTTTTGTTTTAATTCTTCCGATACTTCATAACAGCACTTTCTTATATGAGGTCCAATGTAAGCTTTTATGTGTACTGGATTACAATTAAATTCTTTTTCCATTCTTTCTATTGTCTTATAAGTTATAGAGGCAAAAGTCCCCTTCCATCCACTATGTATGGCTGCACTAACTCCTTTGACTTCATCAACAAGTATAACTGGAACACAATCTGCAGTAAACACACCTATGATTACATTTTTCTCATTTGTAATTATTGCATCACCTTCATTATCTTTAATACTTTGTAAATCCTTTTTATCATATCTAAATATTTTATCACTATGAATCTGCTTCAAATATATTATTTCATTCGAATCAAATTCATCTACTAAAGAATTTAGTTCAGCAACGCCATCTTCTGTATTTCTATTAAAACTTCTGCCAAGTTCAGCATTAGTAAAAATCACTTTATAATTGTCCTCTTGTATTTCAAAAAAATCTTTTTTCTTTTTTATACTATTTAATTCTATTTTATTCACAAATTTTCCTCCTAATAAAAATCACCATATAGCGACTTCAACTTAATTTTAACATTATTT
>DPOH01000353.1 GCA_003539755.1 Clostridium sp. | reverse complement strand
TTTTCTTCTAACGCAGCTATTGCTGTAACAACCTTAAATATAGAACCTGGTTCAAAGGAGTCGCTTACAAGTCTATTTCTCCACATTTTTTGAATTTTATCACTCTCTGTTTCTCCATCAAATCCTTCATATCCTTCATAAGGTGTATTAGGATTAAAGTCAGGCTTATTTGCCATTGCAAGTACTTCACCTGTCTTAGGGTCCATTACAAGTACTGAAGCAGCTTTTGCTTTATTATCTGTATATGCTTGTTGAGCTGCTTTTTCTGCAAATGATTGAATTGTTTCATCTATTGTAAGATTTACATCCTTACCATTTACCGGTGATGTAAAAGCTGACTGTGAATACGGAAGGTCATTGTTATTCTTATCAAATTCTCCAATTTTAACTCCTGGTATTCCTGATAAATATGTATTATATTCACTTTCAATTCCAGTGAGTCCTTTTCCATCAGTATCTGTACATCCAAGAACTTGAGCTAAGAAATTATTGTTAGGATAAATTCTTTTTGTATCCTTAGACACTACTATTCCATCAATTTTAAGCTCTTTTACCTTATCTGCCTGATCTTTTTCTATTCTTCTTATTAAAGTTGCAGAATCAGCTGACATACCACTCTCTAATCTAGTATCTAACTTTTTTAATACTAAATCTTTATCCATATCTAAAGCATTAGCAATTACTGGTGCAACATCATTTATTGTTAAATCAGTATCTCCATTTGGAACTGGGATTCCAAGGCTCTGTCTTCTTGCTATTTCCTTTGAACTAAGTCTGCTTGAATTTATAGCCAAATAATCTCTAATCGTTTTTAAATCTAAGTCAACTCTATAAACATCAGCTGATACAGCAAGTTCTTTTCCATTTCTATCTAATATTTTCCCTCTTACTGCATCAATTTTCACTTCACTTGTCCATTGTTCTTCGGCCATTCCAGCATATTCTGGTGCCTTTACAGTCATTATATATGTTAATCTAAGAATTAAAACCACAAAAAACACATAAAGGCCATATCTTGCCAATCTTAATCTTTCAAAATTCTTCTTGGTATTTCTTCCAATCTTCTTTTTAGTATTATTTTTTATATTACGTATCTTTTTCCTTTTCAACTACGTTCCCCCATTTATTCTCTCAAACACTTAAGACTCAGATAGAAATATTTTTTCAAAAATCCCCTTCTGAGTCTTATTACAAACTTTTACTTATATTTATTTAAATATACCAGCAATCTTAGAGAATAATCCTTTTCCAGAATTTTTAACACTATGATCTTCCTGTGAAACACCACTAAAATAATTTTCTGAAAAATCTATTTTTACAACATCATTTGTAGACGGCATATGCATTCCTAGTTTTGCACTTGCATTCTCTTCAATATTGCCTAAAGATGAATATTTAAGTAATTTAACTTTTAAAGCTTCATTTTCTTCTTTCATTGTTTTTATAGTGCTATCTAATTCAGTAACTTGTCTCTGCATATTGTATATATTTGTGTCTCCAGCTATTGTAACGCATCCAATCGTAAAAATAGTTGCAACAACTAAAAACATATATTTTCTATCACTTTTTTTATTTGCAATTATTGCTCTTTCTTTGTTCTTTTTTCTTAATATATTGTTTTTCTTTTTATTATTTTTACTTATCTTAGGTTTTCTAACAGGAGCTACTGCTGTATTCCCTTTTACATATCCATATTCTCTTCCCTGCATTGCATTTCACTTCCCCGTCCATTATACAATATTCTATATTCTCTCAACAACTCTCACCTTCGCGCTTCTACTTCTTGGATTTTCTTCTATTTCCTTTTTTGTAGGTGCAATCCCCTTTTTGCTTAATACCTTTACTAATGGCTTTTTCCCACATACACACACTGGAAATTCTTTTGGACATGTACATGGATTTTCTAATTCTCTAAATTTTAATTTTACTATTCTATCTTCTAATGAGTGGAATGTAATAATAGCCATTCTTCCACCTTTATTAAGTCTGTTAATTCCATCTTCAATAGTTTTATTTAATATCTTCAATTCAGAATTAACTTCTATTCTTATAGCCTGAAAAGTTCTCTTTGCTGGATGTGGGCCTTCTCTTCTAGCCTTGGCTGGAATTGCAGCTTTTATTATATCCACAAGCTCAAAAGTTGTTTCTATTGGCTTTATACTTCTCTTATTAACTATAAAGTTAGCTATTCTCTTAGCAAATTTTTCTTCACCATAGTCTCTTATTATTCTGTAAAGGTCATCTTCACTATAATTATTTATAACATCATAAGCTGAAAAATCATTATCTCTATTCATTCTCATATCTAACTGCGCATCCTGCATATAGCTGAAGCCTCTAGAAGCTTCATCAAGCTGATATGATGATACTCCAAGATCCATTAGTATACCATCTACTTTATCTACATCAAGTTCTGTTAATATATTATCTATATTATAAAAATTACTATGAACATATCTTACATTATCGTAATCCTTTAATCTTTCTTTTGCTGCTTTTAAAGCATCTCTATCCTGATCAATTCCGATAAGCATTCCATCTTTTGATAAATGCTTTAAAATATGTGATGAATGTCCTGCTCCCCCTAATGTGCAGTCAACATAAATCCCATCTTCCTTAATATTTAATGCATCAATACATTCATTTAACAAAACTGATACGTGTTTAAATTCCATAATAAAAACTCCTTATACTTCCAAATCATTCATTTTTTCCACTATCGCATTAAAATCTACATCTGAGTTATTATATCCAGTCCACTTTTCTTTACTTTAAATTTCTACTCTAGATAATACTCCTATATTTACTATGTCCTTTTCTATTCAAGCATATTCTTTTAAATTTTACAGAATCAACTTCGTGAACTATTTATCTAACTCAATTTCAAATGCTCCTGAAAAAAGAATCTGAGAAATGCTTTTGCATCCCTATTAGTTAAAGGCAAAGTTTTTAATTTATTTTCTAGTATTTTCAATTTTCTAAGTGGATAATCATATAACCATCGGTTTATAGATTTTGCAATAACAAATCTATTTAATAATTTTTAAGCTCAACTGATACAATCCTTCCTGCCTTAGAATCTAATTAAATATTCATATGCCAAAAATACTCTCAGCTTCTGCTCAAATAAAAAATTGGTTTAATTCTAACCACTTTAAACATCTATATCCTATATCTATATTCTATATCTACTCTTTATTTCCTCCTCACTATTGAATAAAATTATATTTTTATTATTTTTAAAATATTTAACTATATTTTTTTACATTTTTCCAAAAAACAGAATATATCATTCTATAAATTTACAATTTTTAAGATCGTAATATATATTCATCAAAATAAGAATTACAAATAATATTATAAGCCATAAAGGCCCTTCAAGAGGTGACTTTAATAATCCCATTGCAGCTTTGATTAAGAAATAAAAATAAATAATATAATTTCCCATAAAAATAATGTTTATCCATTTGTGCTTAGTATTATTCTCTTTTGCAAATGTTCTTATAAGACCTATTGTATAAAGACTTTTCCATATTACTATAGCTGTAATCAAAGTAATTATTATAATATCCATCTGTAATCACCTGCTTTACTTTTAATACTTATTATTAATGTTAATTTTTCATAGCATAAAAAATACTTTTTAGATAAATAATAATTTATTTTTAATAGGTATACTTTAGCTTTACATAAGATTTTTTACCTTTATGATAATTAAAAAAGTTAGAAATCATTACTAATTTTTTTGCAAATTCACATATATAAATTTTACAATATTTACCCTGTTTTTTATACACCTCTGAAGCAGATTACCCA
>DPOH01000297.1 GCA_003539755.1 Clostridium sp. | reverse complement strand
TCTTATAACGTTGAAAAAATAATAAATATAAGGCAAAAAAATAAAAAAATCAAATAGTAATTAATATGACATATTTTAAAGTGAACTATATTATTTCAATTATCTTATAAATATAACTTTAAAATATGTCTTTTTATTTATGCATAATAAAATAGGCAATTTTCATAAATTAAATATACTTATTTGATAACTAAAAACCCCTGTGATACAATAATACTGTTTTGAATAAGGATTTACATTTTATTCATAAATATTTGTATGAATTTTTATAGATTTTGAATTTATAGAGTTCAAAAGGAGGATGAAATTATGGCTTTAACGCCAATGATGGTTGAATATATGAAAACTAAGGAACAGTATAGCGACTGTATTCTGTTTTATAGATTAGGTGACTTTTATGAAATGTTCTTTGATGATGCTATAACAGTATCAAGAGAATTAGAATTAGTGCTTACAGGTAAAAATTGTGGTCTTGAAGAAAGAGCACCTATGTGTGGTGTTCCACATCATGCAGCTGCAGCATATATTCCTAGATTAGTTAATAAGGGATATAAGGTTGCTATATGTGAACAGCTTGAAGATCCTAAGCAGACTAAGGGAATTGTAAAAAGAGGAGTAGTAAAAATAATAACTCCTGGTACCTTTGTAGATAGTAATTCAAATTTAGAAAATGATAATACATACTTAATGGCCATATACGAAGATGAAGAGAAAATAGGATTGGCTTTATCAGATATTAGTACTGGTGAATTTAAGACAACATCTTTCAAAAATATAAGAATGAGTTTACTTGATGAAATTGCTAAAGTAAATCCTAAGGAAATAATTGTAGATATAAATGCAGATGAAAAGCTTATTAATGATATAAAAGGAATATGCCCTGCACTTATAACAAAGAAAGACTTTAATACATTCTTTGTATCAATGGATGAACTAAAAATGCAGTTTAGTGACTTAGAAGCAAGTGGCCTTGATAATGAAAGAGAGCTTACAAGCAGAGTTCTTTTAAAATACATAAATGAAACTCAAATGATGAGCCTTACAAATATAAATTTACTTGAACAGTATGACATAATCAATTATATGACAATAGACAGCAATTCAAGAAGAAATCTTGAACTTACTGAAAGCATAAGAGAAAAGACTAAAAAAGGTTCACTTCTTTGGGTTCTTGATAAAAGTGCAACAACTATGGGTGGAAGAACTTTAAGAAGATGGATAGATGAACCCCTTATTATAAAATCTGAAATAGAAAAGAGATTAAGTGGGGTTGAGGAGCTTTTTAGTTCTATTGGATTTAATGAAGATTTAAGAACTGCTCTTAAAGAAATCTATGATATAGAAAGAATTGTCGGTAAGATTTCTAATAAAAATGTAAATGCTAAGGATTTACTTTCACTTAAAGCATCCTTAAGCAGAATACCTCAAGTAAAATCTCTTTTAAAAGATGCTAAATCTGAATTATTAACTGATTATTATGATAATCTTGATGAATTAACTGATGTAAAAACTTTACTTGAAAATTCAATAAAAGAAGATCCAAGTTTAACTATTAAAGAAGGTAATATAATAAAAACTGGATATAATTCTGAAGTTGATGAATTAAGACAAAGCAAGATTCATGGTAAAGAGTGGATTGCAGCCCTTGAAAACCGTGAAAGAGAATTTACAGGTATTAAGTCATTAAAAGTAGGATATAACAAAGTTTTTGGATACTATATAGAAATAAGCAAAGCCAACTTTAGTTCAATACCAGAAGGCAGATATATAAGAAAACAAACTCTTACAAATGCAGAAAGATTCATTACTGAAGAACTTAAAACTATGGAAGATAAGATTTTAGGTTCTGAAGAAAAGTTAGTTAATCTAGAATACAACTTATTCATGGAAGTAAGGGATGAAATAGAAAAACATATAGGAAGGCTTAAAAAGAGTGCAAGAATAATAGCAAACTTAGATGGTATATCTACATTAGCTTTAGTAGCTCTTGAAAATGATTATGTTAAACCAGCAATAAATGAAGAAGGCATAATAGAAATAAATGAAGGAAGACACCCAGTAGTCGAAAAAGTTATTGGAAGAGGAGAATTTGTATCTAATAATACAACTTTAAATCAAGATGACAAAGAACTTCTTTTAATTACAGGTCCAAACATGGCAGGTAAGTCTACATACATGAGACAAGTAGCATTAATAACATTAATGGCTCAAATAGGTTCATTTGTTCCTGCAAACTCAGCTAATATATCTATTTGTGATAAAATATTTACTAGAATAGGTGCATCTGATGACTTAGCTGGTGGTAAATCTACATTTATGGTTGAAATGTGGGAAGTTTCAAATATACTTAAAAATGCTACAAGCAAGAGCTTAGTTCTTTTAGATGAAGTAGGAAGAGGTACTTCTACTTATGATGGTCTTTCTATTGCATGGTCAGTTATCGAATATATAACTAAAAATGATAATTTAAGATGTAAGACTCTATTTGCAACACATTATCATGAACTTGTAAAACTTGAAGGTGTATTAAAAGGCGTTAAAAACTACTCTGTTGCAGTTAAAAAAAGCGAAGACAGCGTAATTTTCCTTAGAAAGATAATTGAAGGCGGAGCAGATGAATCTTATGGTATAGAAGTAGCAAAACTTGCAGGACTTCCAGATAAGGTTATTGAAAGAGCTCGTGAAATCTTACGTGATCTAGAAGGAAATAATAAAACAGATATATTAAGCAGTGATTCTATAAAAGAAAGTGCAGTTGATTTTGAAAATTCAAACAACTATGAAAAAGATAATTCACCTAAGGATTTTGCTGAATATGAAAAGAGAGAACAAGAAGCTGAAATAGCTCTTATAGCTAAAGTTAATGAGTTAAGTGATAAGGAAAAACAACTTGACGATGCTATTAATGAAAATAATTCTCTTAAAGAAAAAGCATCATCATTAGAAGAAGAATTAAATAAATTAAAAGCAGAATTAGAACACGAAAGAAATTCAAGAAAGCACAAAAAGAGCGATAATAATGATACAATGCAGATGAATTTTGAAGCTGTAGAAAAAGATTCATTTATAAATGAAGTAAGCTCTATAGATATATTAAGTTTAAATCCTATGGAAGCAATGAATACATTATATAAAATTGTTTCAGAATCTAAAGCATTAAATAAATAATTTTTATCGTTTTTTAAATCCTATTGACAATATGATAAAAATATAATATTATATTTTTGCATACGAAGGGTTATAACGTTACATATTGGCTAGATAAGTATTTGATAAAATCGAATATTTATCTAGCTTTTTTCTATATAACAATAATATACAATCAATATAATTGCAGTGTTTATCTGCACTTATACATGGTTATTAATTTAAAATGTTCACGCATATATATTTATATTATTAATTGATTCTAAATATATCTAACGTCGCAAAATGTCGTATAACTTATCAAAATACAAGTCGAAATACGTCGTAAAACTATATCCTACTTTAGTAATACCCAATTTTCATTAATTTAGATTTCTTATTTTATCATTAAATTTAATACAATAATCTATTTAATATAGTGATTTAATGATATAATTGTAATATATATACAGTTATGTATAAATAATTTTATAATTTTTATATAATTAAATATGAATTAAGTAATTGCAATTGGAGAGTGGCTTATATTGGAGAATTTAATTGATAAAACAAAAGATAAAAATAAAATTAGAAAAATCAAAAATTCTAAGATATGCATACCAGGAATTATACTACTGTCTATATCAATAGCATGTGTTATAGTAGCAGCTTATGTGAGCTTTAGCGGAAATGATTTTTTTGAAGTCTTATATAATACATCCATAAAGAGTGCAGTAGTATCGGCAGTATTTAGCATAATTCTTGTAATTGATGGTTTTTCTATGAAAAAGAATTTTCTAACCTATTATAAATATCGTGTTGTAACTGGGATAGTGTTTTTCTGTTAATTTTTATTTTTAGATATTATTCTTTGATTTTTTTTATTGAATAAATAAAT
>DPOH01000001.1 GCA_003539755.1 Clostridium sp. | reverse complement strand
ATATAACCAATGGTACCATTGTATTAACTATTAGTATTATTGACAGACTAAATATAAATATAAACTTAAAGAAAGGAAAAATAGAATGAGTACAATAATTAAATATTTAAAAGGTTCAGCAATGGCTATTTTATTGATTATAGGATTACTAATAATACAAGCATTGTGTGATTTAGCACTCCCGGATTATACTTCTAAAATTGTAAATATAGGTATTCAGCAGAGTGGTATAGAAGATGTATCACCAAGAATAATACGTCAAAGTGAATTTAATAAACTTATACTTTTTATGGATGATAATGATAAAGAATTTGTTAATGAGAATTATGAATTATTAGATAAAAAGATATTATCATCAGATGAATATGATAAATATATAGATTTGTATCCTGAGTTAGCAAATCAGCCTTTATATATGAAGAAGGATGATTTATCAAAGGAAATTAGAGAAAAACTTGATGATATATTTAATGAACCAATAGCAGTAGTATCGAGTTTTGAAAGTGGTAATACACAGATAAAAAATATGCAGAATGAAATACTTAAATCTTTTCCAGAAGATATAGTGCCACAAAATGCTGACATTTTTCAAATATTAAGTGTGCTTCCACAAGAACAGCTTTCAGCTATAAAAGCAAATATATATGACAGTCTTAAGGAGGTTCCTGAATCTCTTATTTCTCAATCAGGAATTTCATATGTAAAAGGTGAGTATGAAAAGATAGGAATTGATGTAAGTAGAAATCAAAATAGATATATAATTTCAACTGGTATAAGAATGATTTTACTTGCACTTTTAGGAGGTATAGCAACAGTACTTGTATCATTCTTTGCATCAAGAGTTGCTGCACTATTAGCTAAAGATCTTAGAAGAGATGTATTTGCAAAGGTGGTAAGCTTTTCGAATAGAGAATTTGATAAATTTTCAACTGCATCACTTATTACTAGAACTACAAACGATATACAGCAGATTCAAACTTTTACTGTTATGGTGCTTAGAATGATATTTTACGCTCCAATATTAGGTATAGGTGGATTAATTAAAGTACTTGGAACAGATAAATCTATGACATGGATAATTGGTGTTGCAATACTTGCAATAATAGTAATATTAAGTATTTTATTTGGAACAACAATGCCTAAGTTTAAAAAGATTCAAATCCAGGTTGATAAAGTAAATGGAGTAGCTAGAGAAATTCTTACTGGAATACCTGTAATAAGAGCATTTACAACTGAAAAGTATGAAGAAGAAAGATTTGATAGAGCAAATAGTGACCTAACACGAACTAATCTTTTTGTAAATAGAATTATGACATGTATGATGCCTGCACTGATGTTTGTTATGAATGCAATAAGTGTATTAATAGTATGGGTTGGCTCTCATCAAATTAATGATGGAAATATGCAAGTAGGCAATCTTATGGCATTTATTCAGTATACTATGCAGATAGTAATGTCATTTTTAATGCTTTCAATGATGTCAATAATACTTCCACGTGCTATGGTTTCTGCAAATCGTATTCAAGATGTATTAAATATAGAGCTTTTAATTGCAGACCCAGAAAAGCCTGAACAATTTATATCTAGTAAAAAGGGATATGTGGAATATAAAAATGTATCTTTTAAATATCCAGGCTCAGATGATTATATATTAAAAGATATTACATTTACAGCAAAGCCAGGTAAAGTAACAGCAATAATAGGAAGTACAGGAAGTGGAAAATCTACTCTTATTAATTTAATACCTCGTTTATTTGATGTATCAAGTGGTGAAGTGCTCGTTGATGGAGTAAATGTAAAGGATGTAAAGCAGCATGATCTTAGAGAAAGAATAGGATTTGTACCACAAAAGGGAGTTTTATTTTCAGGTACTATAGAATCAAATATAAGGTATGGTAAAAAAAATGCTAATATGAATGAAATAAAAGAGGCTGCTAGAATTGCACAAGCAGAAGAATTTATTGAATCAAAACCTGAAAAATACAGTACAGAAATATCTCAAGGTGGTACAAATGTATCAGGTGGACAGAAACAAAGACTTGCAATAGCAAGGGCGTTAGTTAAAAAGCCAGAAATATTAGTATTTGATGACAGTTTTTCAGCCCTTGATTATAAAACAGATGTAGTTTTAAGAAAAACACTTAGAGAAGAAAGAAAAGATAGTACGAGAATTGTTGTAGCTCAAAGAATAAGTACAGTTTTGGATGCTTATGAAATAATAGTTCTAGATAAAGGAAAGATAGTCGGCAAAGGTACTCATAAAGAGCTTATGGAAAATTGTGAAGTATATAAGCAGATTGCTTTGTCTCAGCTTTCTAAGAGCGAACTAGACCTATAAAAATATGAGGAGGAAACAAAATTATGAGCAGTCCAGATGGAAAAAGATCAGGAACTAAACCTGTGGGTGGAATGGGACCTATAGGAAGAGGTAAAGGACCAGTTGTAAAGGCAAAGAATTTTAAAGGAACAATGAAGACTTTATTAAAACATCTTAGTAAATATAAGTTTTCTATATTGCTTGTAATTATATTTGCAATAGGTAGTACGGTATTTTCTATAGTAGGCCCTAAAATTCTAGGTAATGCTACAACAGAAATATTTAATGGTCTTGTAAGTAAACTTACAGGAGGTGCTGGAATAGATTTTTATAATATAAGAAATATACTTACAAGATTAATATCAATATATTTTATAAGTATGATATTTTCATTCTTGCAAGGATATATAATGAGTGGAATATCACAAAAACTTACATATGAATTAAGAAAAGAAATGGCAGAAAAGATAAACAGAATGCCTATGAATTATTTTGATACAAGGACTCATGGTGAAGTTTTATCTAGAATAACAAATGATATAGATACTCTTAATCAAAGCCTAAATCAAAGTATGACTCAGATAATAACATCTATAAGTACTATAATAGGAATAACAGTTATGATGTTCACTATAAATATTATAATGACTTTTGCAGTATTATGTATACTTCCAGTAGCCTTTATATTTATAGGCATTGTAGTGAAATCATCTCAAAAATATTTTATAGCTCAGCAAGAATATTTAGGTCATGTGAATGGTCAGGTTGAAGAAGTTTATGGAGGCCATAATATAGTTAAAGTATTTAATGGTGAAGAGGAGGCTGTTGAAGAGTTCAGTAGGGATAATGATATATTGTATAATTCTGCATGGAAATCTCAGTTTTTATCTGGTCTTATGCAGCCAATAATGATGTTTATAGGAAACTTAAGTTATGTAATTGTAGCTATATTTGGAGGATATTATGCTATAAGAGGTACTATAACTGTGGGAGATATACAATCTTTTATACAATATACAAGAAGTTTTATACAACCAATATCACAGGTGGCACAGGTCTCAAATATGCTTCAAGCTATAGCTGCTTCATCAGAAAGAGTATTTGAATTCTTAGATGAAGAGGAAGAAGAATTATATGTTAAAAATCCGGTATCTATTGAGGGATTAACAGGTAATGTTAAATTTGAACATGTGAAGTTTGGATATAATCCCAATAAGATAATAATAAATGATTTTAGTATTAATGTAGAAAAAGGGGAGAAAGTTGCAATTGTAGGTCCTACAGGAGCTGGAAAAACTACTATTATTAAACTTTTAATGAGATTTTATGATATTAACAAGGGTAAAATTTTAATAGATGGCCATAATATTAAGGATTTTAATAGAGGAGATTTAAGAAAACTATTTGGTATGGTACTTCAAGAAACATGGTTGTTTAATGGAACCATAAAAGAAAATATTAAGTATGGTAAGCTTGAGGCGACTGATGAGGAAGTAAAGAAAGCAGCTGAAAGTGCAGAAGTAGATGAATTTGTAGAGAGTTTTTCAGAAGGATACGATATGGTTGTGAATGAAGAAGTAACAAATATTTCTCAAGGACAGAAACAGCTTTTAACAATAGCTAGAGCTATACTAAAAGATCCAAAGATACTTATACTTGATGAAGCTACAAGTTCCGTAGATACGAGAACAGAGCAGAAGATTCAAAAAGCTATGGATAGGCTTATGGAAGGAAGAACAAGTTTTATAATAGCTCATAGATTATCTACGATAAAAAATGCAGATATAATTCTTGTATTAAAAGATGGCGATGTTATAGAACAGGGTAGTCATGAAGAACTTATGAAGCTTAATGGATTTTATACTAATTTATATAATTCTCAGTTTCAACAAACAGGAGGAAATTAGTATGGAATAATATAAGTTATAAAATTATGGGGCTGTCGCATTAGCAGTTA
>DPOH01000105.1:9201-9652 GCA_003539755.1 Clostridium sp. | reverse complement strand
TTAACAATACATAATTTATTATGTGGATAATTAATTAGTTTACTATCTTAATTGATGATTATGTATATTTTATTTATTATAGTTCATTCTTTTAGAAAAATTATAATAACTTATTTAGGAATAATTTTTATAAGAATAAATGTTTATAAAAAAATTTTTTTGTAGAATTTTAAGAAAAATGAAATAGTATATATTATAGACAAATAAAAATTATATGATACAATATATCCGAGGGTATGAAGTATGGAAGTGAAAGGTGGTAATAGTCATAAGTAGAAAAATTGAATAAAGTATTTTAAGCGCCAGAACTTGAGTGAAGAATGGAAAGTAGTAATAAGTGGTTTGATGATAAAGATTAAATTTCTTAGAAATACGTTTAAGGTGAGCTTAGTTATAGTTGAGAATGTGTATATGATTAAAGTTTTTTGGAAAAGGAAACTCGACTCACATA
>DPOH01000105.1:0-9013 GCA_003539755.1 Clostridium sp. | reverse complement strand
CCTTAGCCAAATCAAAGATTTGAAAGGAACAAGCTAGAGAATGTAAGTGATTGAAATGTTTTTAAAAGGAAACTCGACTCACATACGTTCGCTGAGTAAGTTCGCCTTAGCCAAATCAAAGATTTGGAGGCTCACTTAAGTTGACGAGGTTGGGGAGTTATCGAAACTTCGGCGGGTGCCCCACGGTATAGCACTACCGTTAACGGCTGGCAAAACTTTAAAGTGATTTAAGGTACAAATCCAGTCTGGTGTTAAAACCTTCTAAAGTTTAAGTCTTTTTTGAGGTACTAGGATTATTGTACCCTTTTTTAGAAATATATATGTAGCACATTAATGCGTATATATTTGTATGATAGCTAGTATAAGGAATTTAAACTTAGATAAAATTTAAATTATAATGAAAAATACTTGCATAAGAATAACTAGAATAAATATCTAAATGATTAAGAATAATTCGTTTTATGAATAGATATTTTTAGATTTAAGATATAGCTTTATTCTTGGGAATGTATGCAAGCGTTAAATGAGGAAGGAAGATTGTAATATGTGCGGAATAGTTGGATATTTAGGAAGCGGAAGAGCAACATCATTTTTAATTAATGGATTATCAAAATTAGAATATAGAGGATACGACTCTGCAGGAGTTGCTGTCGTTAATGATGGACAAATTGAAGTAAGAAAATTTAAAGGAAGATTAGCTAATTTAGCTGAAAATATAAAGGAAAATCCAGTTGAAGGAACTATGGGGATTGGTCATACAAGATGGGCTACTCATGGAGCTCCATCAGATGTGAATTCACATCCACACTTAAACAGTAAAGAAACTATTGCTGTAGTTCAAAATGGTATAATCGAAAATTATTTACCACTTAGAAACTGGTTAAAAGGTGAAGGATATACTTTCAAATCAGAAACAGATACAGAAGTAATTCCTAACTTAATTGACTACTACTATGAAGGAGATTTATTTGAAGCTGTAACTAAAGCACTTAAAAAGCTTGAAGGAAGCTATGCTTTAGGAGTTGTTTGTAAAGACGAACCAGATAAATTAATAGCAGTAAGAAAAGAATGTCCATTAATAGTTGGATTAGGAAAAGATGAAACATTTATAGCATCAGATATTCCAGCAGTATTAAGCTATACAAGAGATGTGTATCTTTTAGAAGATCATGAAATTGCAGTTCTTAAGAAAGATGGAGTTAAGCTTTACAATACTGATGGTGAAGAAATATCAAAGGATGTTTATCATGTAACTTGGAGTGAAGATGCAGCTGAAAAAGGCGGATTTGAAGATTTCATGTTAAAAGAAATCCATGAACAACCAACAGCTATAAGAGATACTATGGCTGGAAGAATTTCAATGGAAAAGAGCATGATTTTAGATGATTTAAAGATTACTAAAGAAGACTTAGAAAATACTGATAGAGTATTTATAGTAGCTTGTGGTACTGCATACCATGCAGGTCTTGTTGGAAAAACTGTAATTGAATCACTTGCAAAAATTCCAGTAGAAGTTGATATAGCATCTGAATTCAGATACAGAAATCCACTTGTAACAGAAAAATCTTTAGTTATCGTTGTAAGCCAATCAGGTGAAACAGCAGATACATTAGCAGCACTTAGAAACTGTAAGACAATAGGAGCTACAATAATTGCTTTAACAAATGTTGTTGGAAGCTCAGTTTCAAGAGAAGCAGACCATGTATTATATACATTAGCAGGTCCAGAAATATCAGTTGCTTCTACTAAAGCATATACAACTCAAGTTATAGGAATGTATATGATTGGTATGACATTTGCTAAAATTTTAGGAAGATTAAAGAGCGATAGATTAGATAAATTAAAAGAAGAATTATTAGATTTACCAGGAAAGGTAGAACTAGTTTTAGAAGATAAAGATAAAGTAAAAGCAATAGCAGAAAAGATATATAAAGAACAAGATATGTTCTATTTAGGAAGAGGATTAGACTATGCAGTAGCATTAGAAGGATCACTTAAACTTAAAGAAATATCTTACATTCACTCAGAAGCATATGCTGGAGGAGAATTAAAACATGGTCCTATAGCATTAATAGAAGATGGTACTAAGGTTATAACTTTATTAACTCAAGAAGCTTTAAAAGAAAAGATGGTAAGTAATATTGTTGAAATTAAAGCAAGAGGAGCTAAAGTAATAGGTATCTGTTATGAAGGAACTCAAGGAATGGAAGAAGTTTTAGATGATATAATCTATATTCCAAGAACATTAGATATGTTTGCACCAGTATTAAGCGTTGTAGTTCTTCAATTATTATCATATTACATTGCTAAAGATAGAGGATGCGATATAGATAAGCCAAGAAACTTAGCTAAGAGTGTAACAGTAGAATAATAAATACTATTAGTTTATAAACTAGATTAACATGAATTAATATTTATGTTAATCTAGTTTTTTTTATTGCTTATATTTTTATAGTGATTTTGGGATTTTAAACACACTTATTTACTCTAATATAAATAGAAGCGTTAAGATTAGAATTAAAGCGTATCTAATAAAATAATATTAATGGTTAATAATGGCGATAATATTTCGATATAATAATAGTCTTAATATTCAAATTTATAAAGTTTAGGGGAAGTTAATTATATGAGAAAACATAATATAAGACTATTAGAAAGTTTAAATAAATTTACTTTTGGAATGTTTGTTTTAATGGTTTTTATTCTTATACTTTCATTTACATCTATGTACAACAAAGAAAAAAATGATTTAATTAGATATGATTCTAGATTTTATAATGTCCAAGTTGAAGGAATTTATAAAGTAGATGATGGTAGTTGGGATGAGCTTAAAGCAGATACTGAGTTTGATATGAGTAAACATCATACGTATTATTTTAAAGGGCATTTTAATAAAGATATACCTAAAAATAATGAAATTATGATGAGGTCAAAAGATTTATATATAGACATAAAAATAAATGATAAATATGTATTAGGACCTTCAGGGGATAAGGAAAATACTATAGGAAATACATGGATTGGAATTATCTCAGATGGAATTAATACTGATGATATAGTAGAAATCGAAGTTAATAATGTATATAAAGGAATTAATCCAGATGCCATAAGAGTTCTTCTTAACGGAATGTATTTTGGATCGGCAGATGGGATGTACAAGCTTGCGTTTAAAGAAAATGGACTCGACATACTAATGGGAGTTGCAATATTAACGTTAGGTTTATGTGAATTATTAGCAGGGTTAATTATGGCAATTTTTAAGAGTAAAAATATTATAAGAGTTGTTTATAGTGGTGGATTTACATGTATGGCGGGTATATGGATTGGAATACGTTATAATCTCATTTCTTTAATAATTCCATATCCAATATTAATTCAATCAGTAGAGATAATAAGTTTAGAATTACTATGCTTATTTCTTACATTATATTTATCTACATATATTACTGGTAAACTGAAAAATGCCAGTAATATAAACTGTATTTTGCTTATTGGGTGGATTATATTTACTGTTTCATTAAAAATTATATGGAATGTTGATATGTATAGGGTATTTTCACTTACATGTATTTTAAGTATTATAAATATATTAATTATTATGGTGTATTTACAACATGAGTATTTTATTAAAAAGAATAAGAGTATAAAAATTATTATATTTTTTGTTTTTCCTATGATTATAGGAGGCATGGTAGACTGCGTAAGGCTTTTAGCTAGTTTAGGAGATGGGCCGATAGGATTAGACAAGGGTATAGTAATAGCTGGTATAATACAGCTTGCCATTTTAATATATGAAAAAAGAAATAATGAGATGATTGTAGAAAAGGCTAGGATATTAGAAAATGAACTTATACAATCTCGTATTTCTGTAATGTTAAGTCAGATACAGCCACATTTTTTATATAATTCATTAAATACAATAAGATATCTGTGTACTGAAGATTCTGAACTTGCTGAACAAGCTGTAATTGATTTTGCTAGTTTTTTAAGAGGAAATGTAGATAGTTTAAATAGTACTGGATTAATTACTTTTGAAAAAGAATTAGATCATGTAAAACATTATCTTTCTCTTGAAAAAATAAGATTTGGAGAGCGTGTTAATGTTGTATATGACATAGAAAATTGTGATTTTATGATTCCTCCATTAACCCTACAACCTATTGTAGAAAATGCTGTCAGGTATGGGGTAACTAAAAAAGAAGAAGGGGGAATAGTTACTATAAAGACAAGTGAGACAGAAGATTATTATATTATAACTGTTAGTGATAATGGTGTAGGATTTAACGTTAATAATATTAAGACAAAGGATGATAAAAGAACTCATGTAGGAATTGAAAATGTAAGAAAGAGACTTATTGCTCAGTGTAATGGAAGTCTTGATATACAAAGTATTCCTAATGAAGGAACCACTGTTATACTTAAAGTCAGCAAAGGAGAAGTAGAGATATGAGAATAAT
This sequence comes from Clostridium sp., assembly GCA_003539755.1. GTDB lineage: Bacteria > Bacillota > Clostridia > Clostridiales > Clostridiaceae > Clostridium. Next base: position 4,556 of record DPOH01000105.1, on the reverse strand, counting down.
AATAGTAGATGATGAAGAACCAGCAGTAAAAACTTTAATTAAAATAGTTAATAAAATAAAACCAGGAAGTGAAGTTAACGGATTTACAAGACCAACAAAGGCATTAGAGTTTCTTGAAGAAAATCAAGTAGATGTTGCTTTTTTGGATATTGAGATGTTTGGAATTAGTGGGATAGAATTAGCTAAAAAGATTAAAGATAAGTGTAATAATATAAATATAATATTTGTTACTGGTTATTCTGAATATGCTTTAGAAGCAGTATCTTTAAGGGCTAGTGGATATTTAATTAAACCTGCATCTGAAGAGAGAGTTTTAGAGGAATTAGAGAATTTAAGAAATCCAGTAGAAAAAAATATTAAAGAAAGAGTAAGAGTTCAGACTTTTGGGAACTTTGAAATATTTGTTGATAATGAACCTGTTACCTTTAGAAGGTCAAAATCTAAGGAAATACTTGCGTACTTAGTTGATAAAAAAGGGTCTGGTGCTACAAATGCAGAACTTGCGGCAGTTTTATTTGAAGAAAAAGAATATGATCGTTCATTGCAGAAACAAATGCAGGTTTATATATCTGATATGATAAAAGATCTTAAAGAAGTTAATGCAGGTGATATTATAATAAAGAAGTATAATAGTCTTTCTATAAATGCAGATACATTTCAGTGCGATTATTATGACTTTTTAAATATGGATGTAAATGCTATTAATTCATATATGGGTGAATATATGATAAATTATAGCTGGTCTGAATTTACTACAGGAATGTTGGAAGAAAAGAATAAAAAGTACAGTTTTATTAATAAGATAAAAAATAAATTATAAAAAAATTATAAAAATATAAAAAAAAAGTGAAATTTTGTTGTACATTTGTTGTACTTGTCATATTATACTAAATACATAAGGTATATAAAGTGGTTGAAAGGGTAGCCACTTGAGAGTTTAAGAGAATTAAGGATAAGGGAATCTTTAATTAAATGGTATAAAGGGTAATTGAAAGAATTTATTGAGAAGATAAGATGTGTAGAAATGGGTAATCTACACATCTTATTTTCTTGTTCAATAAAAATTGTTTAAAAGTTATTTTGATACTTAATTATGTTGTAAATTAAAAATAAGATTTTATATATAAAAATAAAATAGATTTATTAGAATGTAATCATAAATAAAAAATAATATTAAAATTTTAAAATCATATAAGAAATGTACAAAAAAAATAAAAAATATACAAGTATCCTGTTTTTTAAATTGTTAAAATAATCTTGTAAAGAACGCAAGCGTTTTCGTTATGTAATGACAATATGTTAAATGATTTCAGTATATAGAAAATTTTAAGAAATAGGAGAGATTAATATGGTAGAAAAGAAATTATCTGAACTTTTAAATGAAAAATTTGAAAAGACAATTAGTACTGCTACTAACGAAGAAATATATTCAGCATTATTACAATTAACAAAGGCAGAAGCTAAAGAAAAGGGAACTAATAAAGGGGACAAGAAGTTATATTATATTTCAGCAGAATTCTTAATAGGTAAATTATTATCTAATAACTTAATTAACTTAGGTCTTTATAATGAAGTTAAAGAAGTATTAGCTAAAAATGATAAAGATTTAACTGCAATTGAAGAAATGGAATTAGAACCTTCACTAGGTAATGGTGGTCTTGGAAGACTTGCAGCATGTTTCTTAGATTCAATCGCAACTTTAGGATTAAATGGTGATGGGGTAGGACTTAACTATCACTTTGGATTATTCCAACAAGTATTTGAAAACAATAAGCAAAAAGCTGTTAAAAATCCATGGCTTACAGATGAAAGCTGGTTAGATAAATCAGATATTAAATTTGAAGTACCATTTGGAGGATTTAAGGTTCAATCTACTCTTTATGATATAGCTGTAACAGGATATGATAAGCCTTGTAATAAATTAAGATTATTTGATATAGATACAGTTGATGAATCATTAGTTACAGAAGGAATAGATTTTGACAAAGAAGATATAAAGAAAAACTTAACTTTATTCTTATATCCAGATGATAGTGATGAAGCAGGAAGATTACTTAGAGTATATCAACAATATTTCATGGTAAGTAATGCAGCTCAATTAATATTATTAGAAGCTGAAGAAAATGGATATGATCTTCATAAATTAAATGAACATGTAGTAGTTCAAATAAATGATACTCATCCATCAATGGTTATTCCTGAATTAATAAGATTATTAGGACAAAAGGGAATTGGCATGGATGAAGCTATAGATATAGTTACTAAGACTTGCGCTTATACAAACCATACAATCTTAGCAGAAGCATTAGAAAAATGGCCAATAGATTACTTAGAAAAAGCAGTTCCACAATTAATGCCTATAATTAGAGAACTTGATAATAGAGTAAAAGCTAAATATGATGATGAAAAAGTGGCTATCATAGATGATGAAAACAGAGTTCATATGGCAAATATGGACATCCATTATGGATTTAGTGTAAATGGTGTTGCTGCACTTCATACAGATATATTAGAAAAGGTAGAATTAAAACCATTCTGTGATATATATCCAGAAAAATTTAATAATAAAACAAACGGTATAACATTTAGAAGATGGTTATTACACTGTAATAATGAACTTGCAGATTATATTACTGAATTAATCGGTGATGGATTTAAGAAAAATGCAGATAAACTTGAAGATTTAGCTAAATACGTAGATGATAAAAATGTATTAGCTAAACTTGATAAAATCAAGAAAGATAATAAGATTGCACTAAAGAAATACTTAAAAGAAACTCAAAATATTGATATAAACGAAAATTCAATATTTGATATTCAAATTAAGAGACTTCATGAATATAAGAGACAACAAATGAATGTATTATACATCATTAATAAGTATTTAGAAATCAAAAATGGTAAGGTTCCAACAACTCCTATTACAATGATATTTGGAGCTAAGGCTGCACCAGCTTATATAATTGCGCAAGATATTATTCACACAATCTTATGCTTACAAGAAATTATAAATAATGATCCAGAAGTAAATAAATACTTAAATGTTGTTATGGTTGAAAACTATAATGTAACAAAAGCATCTAAATTAATTCCAGCTTGTGATGTATCTGAACAAATTTCACTTGCATCTAAAGAAGCTTCAGGTACTGGTAATATGAAGTTTATGTTAAATGGAGCATTAACTTTAGGTACTGAAGATGGTGCTAATGTTGAAATTCATGAATTAGTTGGAGATGACAATATATATATCTTTGGTGAATCTTCAGAAGAAGTAATCAAGCACTATGAAAATGCAGACTATGTTTCAAAAGAATATTATGAAAAAGAAAATATTAAAGAATTAGTAGACTTTATCGTAAGTGATGAAATGATAAAAGTTGGAGATGAAGAAAATTTAACAAGACTTCATGATGAATTAATCAATAAGGATTGGTTTATGACATTACTTGATATTGAAGATTATATTAAGACTAAGGATAAGATGTTTAAGGATTATGAAGATAGAGAAACTTGGAACAAAAAAGTATTAATTAATATAAGTAAGGCTGGATTCTTCTCATCAGATAGAACTATAGCTCAATACAATGAAGATATATGGCATCTTTAATCAGCTTATGGTTAGTATATAACAGTTAATTCAGGGTAGTTGAGATTTAATAAATAATAAAGCTCCTAATAGAGTTTAACTTCTCTATTAGGAGCTTGTCTTGAATTTTGAGAGTTATTAACCAAAGTTTTCATTTCTATATTGTGATGGAGAAACACCAGTAAACGACTTAAATACTTTATAAAAATGACTTTGATCATGAAAGCCTAATCTTATGCTTATATCTAAAATACTGTCATTTGTGGTAAGAAGAAGAACTTTTGCACGGTCAATTCTTATTTTTTTAGCGTAATTCATTATTGTAATGCCCATATGTTTTTTGAAACAATCTGAAATATATCCTTGAGATAAATTTAAGTCATTAGATAATTTTTTTAAAGAAATAGTACTTTCTATATTAAGATGAAGATGCTTTAATATTCTATTAATTACAAAACTATCTGTAACTTCTGTATCATTTATAAGAAGATTAACATAAGTATCAATCATATTAAGTTCAAGTTTTTGAAGCTTATCTATTGAATTTAGGAAAGATATCTCTTTGTAAAATTTATTATAAATGGGATGGAGGTACTTAGTTGCAATTCCATTTTTAATGACTTCCTTAGAATAAATAGCATTCCAAATTAATAAATCATTTTTTTTATCGGTTATAGATATTTCATTTTCTATTTCATCTTTATGCTTATTTTTAATTATGTATATTATTTCTGGTTTGGCATGAAGTTCAATTAAAAAAGAAATTTTGTTGCTGAAAATATTAATATCTGATAAAAAAGTATCTTCCATATTACAATCGCCTCCTTGGTAATTATATTATATGGGATATATATATTGGAAATCAATTAATATAAGGTTATATTATTAAAAATAACAAAATATACAAAATTAAAACAATAATAATTGGAAAAGCATATGAAAAATTTAGAAATTTAAATACGATTTTTTT
>DPOH01000306.1 GCA_003539755.1 Clostridium sp. | reverse complement strand
CTTCATTAATTCCTCTAAAAACATATTTCACCCCATATATGGGCTCGTATCTTGGAGATAATTAAAATTATATTATTTTTATTTATCTCATTTTTTTATAAATTTATATAAAAAAACACTTCATTTCTGAAGTGTTACTTTCATAAAAACATTTCCCAACATGCCGTTCACCTATATATTCAATACCTGCGCCTCGCAGGTGGGTTAAGCTCAACTTACTTTTGCCATCTTCCGCCACTTCCGTGAATATATGAAGTCCGACATCCATAAGCATGTTGCAAATCCCGAAAATGTCATGTAGGTTGAATATCATAAGCTTAGCGCACACCTCAGGAAATCTATGTTTTTATTATAGCATATATAAATATTATTTCAATAACATTTAATTACCAATTATTTTAATCTTCGTAATCGTTTAATACATCTTCTAATTCAGATTCATCCATACTATCTGATACTGACATTATAAACTTAAAGTATCCACTTTCTCCACTTTCCATTCCAAGGTCTTTCATAAAACATTGTACTTCAAATTCATCCATTACATCTTCAACAATTGATTCTGTATTATCAACAGCTATATCTTTTAAATATGGAATATAGTATTCTCTATACCATTCATCACTTTCTTCTTCATAATCACTTTCATCATTAGAATAGCTTTTTGCTGCAGCAAGTTCTTCTTTATCAAAATCATAGTAGAATTTGATAATTACACAATCATCATCTTGTCTTACCTCTTCAATATCAGCTAACCCGTTTTCTTCTAAATAATTTATGATTTCTGAACTATCCATTAAATTCACCTCATCTATTAGTATAATAACTTTTTATATTCTTTCTTAATCTTTTCAAATTCATTATCATCTTCAACAAGGTTTAATTCTTCCTTGCCTTCTTCATTTACATCTATTCTAAAAGCAAACATATCATCACTGTCTTCATCTACTGGTGATAATAATAAATATCCTTGTTCTTCAAGATAAATTTTTGCTATCGCCTCAAAATCAACTTTATTTCCTTCTTCGTCTCTAAAAGACATTATTTCCTTTTCTTCCAAAATGTTCACCTCTAATTTTCTGCTTAAAAATATTTCAGTAATAGTATGCTTTACATCATTCATCTTTAAACTATTCTAACCTTATTATATGATATTTCTCCCTTTTGTCTATACATTTATATAATTTTATAAAGATTTTTATCATTAATTATATTACTATATAATTCTCATAAGAGGCCATATATTGGTTGAAGTAATTTTACCTATTCATTGTAATGTTTTATTTATTATAATTCAAAATATACATTGTAATTAATAACTAATAATTTATCAATAAAAAATGAGTAATCTAACTAAATCAGACTACCCATCATATAAATCTTATTGTATCCTAATTGACTTATTAAATTTGTTCTAATTAATACTTGATAATTGTTTATCAAAATCCCCTAAAGCATTATATATATTTTTATTTTTTGCTTTTGCAACAGCTTTAATTATTACATATGCTATTACAGCATCAACGCAATGATGAACTATACTTCCAACTAATGTAACTATTAATGCCCAATCCACAACTATCCCTATAAGTGGAATAACTACAATCATCTCTAAAAATCCATGTATTGGTGCTGTTATTGCAGCTGCCATGGCATAATTAGAATATTTACTTATCATTTTAGCGCCAATAAATCCGACAATTATATGCATTGCAGCTCTTGCTACTACTGGAGCTGGAAGTCCTGACATTATAAATCCAATTGTTGATCCTACTCCAACTACTGCCGCTACAAATGGTGATATAAGCATCCCTATCATCATTGGTACATGGGCTGCTATAGTTGCTGAAAATGCAGGTGGTACAAATATTCTTAAAAATCCAAAATAAGTTGGTATTATTATTGCAAGTGCTGTAAGAAGACCTGCATAAACCATTTCTTTTATTCTATTATTCATTTTTATTCCCCCATAATTAAGTCATTAAATTCTGTAATAATTAAATATTTAATAATAAATACGGATACAACCTTGTACACTTTTTTATGTTTCAGCCTTTAGCTGTATATACACCAGTATACTACTAATCTAATCTTTGTAAATACTTTTCTTAATATTTTCTTGAATTACTTGACTTATCCTACTATATATTCGTATTATATATTTGATAGTACAACCTATCGTTTTATTATTGATATGATTTTGGGAGGTATATACAATATGAATTTTAAAAAAATAGCAGCTTTGACTGTTGCTTTCAGCTGCCTAACAACAATCGTTCCATCTACATTAAGTATGGGAACTAATGCTGTATACGCTGCAAGCAAAGGAGAATACTTAAGAAAAATAGACTTAGAAACTAATAAAGGAAAGACTATTAATATCTATACTAATAAAAAATGCGAAAGCAAATATAGATTAAGTAAGCTTTCTTCTAGTGATAAAATTCCAACAGATTTATACGCTAAGATTGCAAGCAATGTAAGCAAAGTAAACTTTAATTCAATCACTGTAGATGATGGATATACTTATAAAATATTTAAAGGTAGCGATGAAATCGATACTGATACAGATGTAAAGGCAAGCAACGGAACTATATTCAAGATTAAAGTATATGATAAGAATGATTCTTCTTCAGTAGTAGAAACATATTCTTTAAGAATAGTTAAAGAATCAGATGATGACGATGATGATGATGATTATGATGATATCTATTTAGAAGATTTATCACTCACTAATAGCAAAGGAAAGGAAGTAAGCTTTTCATTTAAAAGAAGTACATCTACATATGACATAGATGTTGCTAATGATGTAACCTATGTTAAGATATGTGCTGAACCAGATGAAGATGATTATACTGTAAAAATAAACGGTTCAAAAGTTGATGAGGATGATGACTGGACTAAAAAAATTAGTTTAAATGAAGGTAAGAATTCAATTCCTGTAAAAATCAAAGATGATGATGATAATGAAAGGACTTATACTTTAAACATTACTAGAGCTTCAAAAACTCAAGCTTCTACTGGTAATAATAGCACAACAACTAATAATACAAATACAACAGTAAAGCCATCTCCAAATACAGTGGCTCCTACATTCCCAACTACTCAATTAGGATGGATTATGCAAGGAAACAACTGGTACTTTGTTCAACCAGATGGAAAAGCAGCAACTGGATGGGTTTATTCAAATTATAAATGGTACTACATGGATACAAACGGTGTTATGAGAACAGGCTGGGTGCAAGTTCCTACAAACAATAAATGGTACTTCTTCGATGGAAGTGGTGCAATGTTATCTAATACAACTGTTGGTGGATACAGATTAGGTTATGATGGAGCATGGATTCAATAATACAAAAAAGTGGACTTGTTTTAGTCCACTTTTTATTTTTATATGATTTTTATCCTAATACTCTTTTAGCAATTTCTACAGATTCCTTTGCATCCTTGGCATAAAAATCTGCTCCAATCTTTTCAGCATAATCTGGAGTAAGAACTGCTCCTCCTACAAATACTTTTCCATCATATCCACTCTTTCTAAGAGCATTTATAGTTTCTTCCATGCTTTTAAGTGTTGTAGTCATAAGTGCGCTAAGTCCCAAAAGTGATACATCATATACTTTTGCAGCCTCTACAACTTTTTCTATAGGTACATCTTTTCCTAAATCAATTATTTCATATCCATAATTTTCAAGTATAACTTTAACTATATTCTTCCCTATATCATGAATATCACCTTTTACAGTTGCAAGTAATATTTTCCCTTTTGAAATCGCATTACCACTATTTTTAACTAATGATTCTTTTAATACATAAAAAGCATTTTTAACTGTTTCAGCAGACTGAATCAACTGAGGAAGGAATATTTCGCCCTTTTCATATTTTGCTCCCACTTCATCTAATGCAGGTATAAGGTATTCATTTACTATATAAAGTTCATCTTTATTTTCTAAAAGCTCTTTAGTGCATTGTTTTGCCTCTTCTTTAAGACCTTTAATTACAACATGTTTCAAATCACTTTTAGATGATTTATCACTTTGTGTATCTCCTAATTTAGTTTCTAATCCACTTAATACTTTATTAGAATCATTTTTTATAGATGATTTAACTTCTATATTTGCATATCTTTCAATATAATGTTCTGCATTCTTATCATAATTATATAGAACATTATAAGTATCTATAATCCTCATCATACCCTCTGCATTAGGATTCATTATAGGGAGATCCAGTCCATTGGCTAATGCAGAAGCCAAGAATGTTTCATTTATAAACTGTCTGTTTGGAAGTCCAAAAGAAATATTTGACACTCCAAGAAGAGTTTTTACATGAAGTTTTTCTTTTACCATTCTTACTGCTTTAAGTGTTTCCTGTACTTCCTTTTGCTGTGCTGATACAGTAAGTACAAGACAATCTATAAACACATCTTCTCTTCTAATTCCATATTCTTCTGCTCTTTTAATTATCTTCTCTGCAATTTTAAATCTATCTTCAGCTTTAAGTGGAATTCCTTTTTCATCTAAAGTAAGCCCAATTACGTTCGCACCATATTTTTTTACTAATGGTAATATTTTATCTAGAACTTTATCTTCACCATTTACAGAATTTAATATAGGCTTTCCATTATAATAACGTAATCCTGCCTCTATTGCTTTATGATCAGAAGAATCTATCTGAAGCGGAGTATCTATAATTCCCTGTATTTCCTTAATAACTGTATGCATCATAACAGGTTCATTTATTTCAGGAAGCCCTACATTTACATCTAATATATGAGCCCCTGCTTCTACTTGTGAAATAGCTTGATTTAATATATAGTCTAAGTCATTATTCTTAAGTGCTTCTTTAAATAATTTCTTTCCAGTAGGATTTATTCTCTCTCCTACAATTTTTACACCATCTACTCTAACTACATTTGAAGGAGTACATACTGATGTGTAATATTCATTATTAAGAATTATAGGTTTTTTATCTTTTACTCTAGTTTTTACTTCTCTTATATACTCAGGAGTAGTACCACAACATCCCCCTACAATTCTTACACCTAAATCTACAAAGCTTGAAAGAGACTCTGCAAACTCTTCCTTTGTAATATCATATACAGTTTCATTATTTTCTGAGATTGCTGGAAGACCTGCATTAGGCTGTACCATAACTGGAATATGTGCAAGTGAACATATTTCTTCAACAATTGGCGCAAGTTGTTTTGGTCCAAGTGAACAGTTTACTCCAAGTGCATCTACTCCTAATGCTTCCAATACTAATACCATGGCTTCAACACTACATCCAGTAAATGTTCTCTTATTTTCTTCAAAAGTCATTGTACAGAACACTGGAAGACTACTGTTCTCTTTTGCTGCTAGTATTGCTGCTTTAAGCTCATACAAATCAGTCATAGTTTCAATAACTATTACATCTACACCAGACTTTACACCTTGAATTATTTGACGCTTAAATACATCATAAGCTTTATCAAAACTCAATGTTCCCATAGGTTCTAAAAGTTCTCCTATAGGTCCTATATCAAGTGCAATATATACATCTTCTTTGTTTCCTCTAGCTCTCTTTGCAATTTTCACTGCACTATCTATAGCATCTTCAACTTCAAGGCCACATAATTTAAGCTTAAGTTCATTTGCTCCAAATGTATTTGTTGTTATAACATTACATCCACTTTCTATATATTCTCTATGAACCTCCTCTATTATTTCTGGATTCTTTAAATTAAGTAATTCAGGATTTTCGCCTAATTTCAATCCTTTTTTTTGAAGCATAGTCCCCATTGCTCCATCAAATATTAATATATTATCTTGTAAAATTTCTTTAAGCCCCACAATTTTCTCCCTTTCTTCTAAAGCTACAATTTTCATAATTATTACATTCTTCACAGCTTTTTTTCTTTATTTTAATATTTTTATTTATTATACCTATTACTGCTGTTACAGATTTTCTAGGAAATAATAAATAATTTTCAGATACAGTAAGTCCAATTTTCTTCTGCGCATCTAAAACATTCAAAAAACTCTTTTGAATATCCAGAGGAAAATCCCCATATCCTGGACTATATCTAAAAGTTATACTCATATTTTTCTTTTGTGCATATTCTTTAATTTCATTTTCCACCATATCACATAATTCTTCAATGGCTGTTGTTGCACATGCATCTAATATAAGTCCCTTAGTAAGATTTGTTTTTTCATACTGCCTTGTTCTTCTTTCAATTTCATTTCCTAATGTAACAGCCATAAGTGCACATTCCGTTGAATTTTTAAGATGATTCTTAATATCATTACCCTTTAAAATAAGATTTGTCCCTTCAACCTCTATACCTTCCTTGCATTCTTTCACATTCTTATAGCCATAGGTAAATCTCGGTGAAATTATATGTACAACTTCTTTTCTACATTCATCTATAAGATTCATCATATCATCATTAATCACTTGACCATTATGTCCTAAATACCTTAATACTTCATCTCTATCAATCTTTAAATCAAATAAAATAATATAAATCACCACCTTATAATTTATTTTCTGCATACAGCATTATAATATAACAAAAGCCCAAAGGTATTTCCTTTAGGCTATGTCAATCACAAAAAATACCTTATCTATCAGCTTTCACTGCAGGAATTAGCACCACATAAATCTTAATTAGATATTGGTTGCTGGGTTTCATAGGGCCAGTCCCTCCACCACTCTTGATAAGT
>DPOH01000258.1 GCA_003539755.1 Clostridium sp. | reverse complement strand
ACCATTAGCTACAGGTGTTTTTATCAAATATTTCAGTAGTGGTGTTTCGTTTTAAATTATCTGCTTGGCTTTCTATGTTATTAAAGTTAATAATAGTTTTAGTAATATTATTAGTATCAAAAAATAAATTTTTTATTCTATGGATGGAGTATAAATACATATGAATTTATATATTTGCTTTTAAAATGTAAGGAAGAAGCTTCAGAGCTATAGAAATATTTTATATTATAGGAGATGAGCAAAATGACAATAGAAGAATTCTTAGATGTTAATAATAAAGAACAGTATTTAATATTAATTGATGAGATGAAATCAAAGAAAATAGATATTGAAATATATATAATGACAAAAGTATTTTATTATTGTGTATTAAAGAATAAAAAATATTCTAAATATATTGAAATACGTAATATGTTTAAAGAATTAGATAAGAATACTAAGTTAAATAAGATATCTGAAAAGATAAAAAATCAAAAAGATAAGAAAATATTAAAATCAAGATTAGTAGTAAATGATATTGATTTTTTAGTAAATAAGTACAATAAAGAAAGAGATATAATAAAAAGATTAAATATATTGATTTTTTTAAGAGCTATGGATGTAAATGTAGAAAGATTGATTGATAATATGAAATTAGATAATTTGTATGATGCTATTGTTAGAGAGGAATTAGAGGTGATTGTAAGAGGAGAAAAGCAAAAAATTGAAGCTAGAATTAATATTGATTTAATGTCAGTCAAAGAACAATGTGAAATGATAAAAAATGAGGCTAACTTGATTCTATATATAAATAGACCAGCATTTATTGTACAAGTTGAGGCAGTAAGCAAAAGAGATGACTTAAAAAAATATATAGAAGATGGAACTTTTGAAAATAGGTTAATTGAAGAATATAAAAGGGTTGCTAATATTGAATATACTCAATATATATATAATGAAAGAAAAAAGGAAAGGTATACTAATGAATTTAGAAGTGATGATAGAGGATATGAATTATATGATGATAAAATAGTAGAAATTTACAAATATAAAGATATAATAGATCAAGTTAAAAGTGGTAAACAGAATTTTAAATCAGTAATTATTACAGGAAATGAAAAATTATGTGAATATATAAATTTTTTATGCAAATATACTAGTGCTAATAAGGTTGATATGGCAATGGGATATGTATTTGATAGTGGATTAACACTGATTGAGGAAACATTTAATTATATTTTAAGAAATAAAGGCGTGTGTAATATAGTAGCGGGTAATTTGCAAAATTATAATAAGAGCAATAAAAAAAATAAAATTAATTTAGATATTACAATTAACACTGTAAATAAGTTAAACAAACTTATATCTGATGGAATTAATGTTAGAACATTAAATAATAGATTTTATCATGGAAAAACTATTTTACTAGAGAGTGAAAATGTGAATATTGTTATTGTAGGTTCTTCTAATATAAGTGCATCTGCATACTTGGCGAATTATGAGATTAATACATTGTTAGTATTTGGTAAAAGTAATACAGAATTTTATCAGTATAGAAAATGGTTTGATAATTTTTGGAATGAATGTGAGAAAATAAATTTTATTGATAAAGAGTTAATTAACTTTATAAATCTGAATAATGGGAATTCTGGACAAGTAAATGATAGCGAGATGATGAAAATAATAGATAATATAGAAGATAAATTTATAAAAGAACGTTTTAATTATTGGCTAAATAAAAATCCATATATGATACACAAAAATTTAGGAATAAAAAGTTTGGAGAATTATATGGCATTTGAATATACTCAATACAAATTAATTGTATTTGATTCATATTATTTAGGAAATGCATATTATTATTTTTATGAATATAATTTAGATGAGCTTTTGAAGTTGCTAAAGAATTGCTCCAAAACAGAGATATTTAATTTATCAGACATGAGCAAACGAGGATATCATATTAGTAATAATGATAAATTAAATACCATACGAGATGATATTTTTAAGACAATGAATTAAAGATTTAAGAATAAATTTCTATTTTATTATCATGTTAAAGTTATCGTTAACAGTCGCTTGCTGAAAGCAGTTTGATTTTAGGAAGAAACAATGATAAATGTTATTATTATAAAAAACGTGAAATAATAATATGAGTGACAAATTATCTACTATATATGAGGTGAAGAAGATTGAATGGAAATATAATTAATAATGGAATATACACGGAATTTAATACTGAAGAAGATGTAGATGAATGGGCTAATGAGAATTATGGTGAATGGCTAGAAAAATTACAAAGAGAAAATTATAACTGTGATTGTAATGATGTAGCAGATCTTTTATATTGTTATACAGGCAGTATGAATCTTATTTTTAATAAGATCTTAAGAGGATATTTGGATTTTGAGTTGGAGGAAGATGAACTCAAAGATTTTACTAATAAAATAAATATAATAAATACTGAGATATCAAATTTTAAGTTAAAAGAAAATATAATTGTTTGGAGATATACTTATAAAAAATTTTTTGAACAATTATTCGAAAGTAACAAAATAAAAGTAGGAAGAAAATTTATAGAAAAAAGTTTCATGAGTACAACTTTATTGCCTAAAAATTTAGAAGAATTTGCATTAAGTAATCATTATGATACATTATTAAATATATGTTTGACCAAAGGTACTAATGGAGCATATGTAGATTTTGAAAAGGATGGATTAAATGAAAGAGAATTCTTATTGCCCAAAGGTTGTAAATTTAAATTAATAAAGAAAAAGTTTAGACTATTAAGATGGCCACATTACGTATATGAATGTGAATTAATAGGGTAGTATTTTAATTGAAAAGAAAAAGAGATAGTATTAAGGTGATATTGCTGTTAAAAATACTATCTCTTTTTATATGAATAAAGTCTATATTATAATAATTGACAATAAATTGGTAAAGTATACAATTAAAATATAAAAAATATTGGGGGAGAAGAATTTGAATAAAAGTAAGCGTAAAAGATTTTACGCCTAGCGGAAGCAGGTTTCCATTGCTAAAATTTTAGTGTATTAATTTTATACAGGGGGCCTGCTATATGAATAATGATGAAAATATAGATTGGGAAGAAATTGTTGCTGCATTTTCTTCTTACGAAGGATCGTTGAAAGATTTTTGCGCAAGCTATAATATATCGAAAAGCCAATTATATTATTATAGAAAGAAATTTGAAAAACAAGATAGTATAAATTTTCATGCAATTTCTATTAAAGAAGAAAAAGTAAAAAACGAAATTAACTTTGCTTCAGAAAAATCTACAGATATAAGAATTGAAGTTGGAGCTATAAATATATACATACCGGCTAATGAAATAGCTACTTTAACTAGTATTATCAAGGAGTTGGCAGCTAATGTTTAACCTTGATAAAGTAGATACAATTTATTTAGCTTGCGGCACAACTGATTTAAGAAAAAGCATTGATGGGCTTGTTATTATTGTTAAACAACAACTTAAGCTCGATCCATTTGAAACCGCCTTATTCGTTTTTTGCAATAAACAAATGAATAGAATAAAGATACTTCATTTTGACGAAGGTTTTTGGCTATACTATTATCGCATTGAACATGGACGGTTAAAATGGCCAATGACTACAGAAGAAGCATTAAAAACTAATAAAGAAGAACTAATATGGCTACTTAAAGGATATGAGATTCGAACTAAATCAAAATTTAAGCCAGTAACAGTAAAAAATAGTTTCTAATACCATATTGTATATAATTCCCTGAGATTGTTTGTGTAGCACATTTCAATTCCAGGGAATTTATGTTAATATAAATCCATATTTATTAGCGAGGTATCCTATTATGTATGAAATTGATTTAGTTGAAGAACTTGATGACAAAACGAAATTAATAATTCAAAAAATGCAAAAAGAGCTAAAAGCAAAAGAAGCAGAAATTAATGCATTAAAAAAAGAATTAGATTTTTTAAAAAGCCAAATTCTTAATAAGAACAGAAAATTATTTGGAAGATCAAGTGAGCAAGTTGATGACAATCAAATGTCATTTTTTAACGAAGCTGAAAAGAATAGTGATTTAAAAATTCCAGAACCAGAACTTGAAGAAGTGGTATACACAAGAAAAAAGCCTTCATCTCATAAGGGAAAGAAAGATAATCTTGCAACTTTAAATCGCGTTATTATTGAGCATAAATTAGATGATTCAGAAGCTATTTGTGATAAATGTGGGAAATCTCTATCTGTTATAGGAACTAAATCAAAAGAAATTTTAAAATATAAACCAGCAGAATTATATATTGAAGAGCATATTACATATACATACGCATGTAAATCATGCGAGGCGGAAGCAGATAAAGCATATATAATATCTGCACATGCACCTGAAAATTTTTTACATAAAGGTATGGCATCTAATGAGCTTCTTGCTCATGTGATAACAATGAAATATCAACATGCGCTTCCTTTATATAGAATGGAAACTTATTTTGAAATGCTGGATGCTAAACTTTCACGCCAGACATTGTCAAACTGGATAATCAATGCTGCTTCAGAACTTGAATGCGTTTATGATTACATGAGAGAATCACTATTGAAAAGAAATTATGTACATGCCGACGAGACTCCAGTGAGGGTTATTGATAATAAAGGCTGTGATTCTAAATCCAAACACTATATGTGGGTGTATGTTTCTGAGAATATTGATAATTCAATAGTAATGTATGATTATCAAAAAACAAGATCTAGTGTTTGGCCTACAACGTTCTTAAAAGGATTTTCTGGATACCTGCAAACAGATGGCTATAGTGGCTATAATAAAATTCAAAACGCGAAAAGATTTTATTGCCTTGCTCACATCCGAAGAAAATTCCACGAAATAATTGTTGATTTAAAACCAGAAGCCCTAAAAGAATCACGTGCAGTAATAGGGTTTCATTATTGTGAGCAAATTTATGAGATAGAAAAAAATCTACGTGAGCAATATATACATTGCGATGATTATTATGATGTTCGTCACAAAGTAAGACTTGAGAAATTAGCTCCTATACTCAAAAATTTTAAAGAATATATAGACATCGAAATTAAAAATGCACTTCCTCAAAGTCCATTAGGAAAAACATTAAAATATGCACAAAATCTATTACCTTCAATGAGTGTATTTTTAACAAATGGATGTCTTGAAATAGATAATAATGCTGCTGAACGTGCAGTTAAAGGATTTGTTATAGGTAGAAAGAACTGGCTTTTTTCTAATACTGCTAAAGGTGCAAGATCAAGTGCAATAATTTATAGTATTGTTGAGACGGCTAAAGCCAACGGCTTAGCGGTGGAAAGGTATTTAGTATACCTATTTAATAAACTTTCAGAATGCACTGATATGAATTTATTAGAAAAATATATGCCTTGGTCTTCAGATCTTCCTGATAATCTATACTCTAGACTAAAAAGATAATAAATATTAAATTGTAACCCAACAGAACTGTGTAAACAACATATCTGTTGGGTTTATTATAGCACCTATATACCGTAAGCGATAGGCGTCTATTTTTTTACGCTTACGAATAAAATTAAAAGATTACTAAGTTTCTTTATTAGTTTTGCTTTAACTTTATTATTGATTTCATGTGGTAATGCTACTAATAGTAAAGCTGAAACAAGAAGTTCGTTAAATGCTGAAAATACTTCAGTAGAAACTTCTATTAGTAGTGGAACACAAAGTGCAACTGTTAATGGTCAATTAAAAGTACATTTTATAGATGTTGGGCAAGCTGATTGCATCTTACTGCAGCAAGGTAATGAAAATATGCTTATAGA
Source organism: Clostridium sp. (assembly GCA_003539755.1). Taxonomy (GTDB): domain Bacteria; phylum Bacillota; class Clostridia; order Clostridiales; family Clostridiaceae; genus Clostridium. The sequence continues at coordinate 9,279 of DPOH01000258.1, read as the reverse complement.
TGCTGGTAACAATGATGATGAACAGACTATAAAGAATTATTTACAGAGTTTAGGTGTTAATGAATTTAAATATGTAATAGGAACACATCCACATGAAGACCATATCGGGTCTATGGATTATATAATGAATTCATTTAAAGTTGGAAAAATATATTTTCCTAAAGCAACAGCAACAACTAAAACTTTTGAAAATCTGGTCAATGCAGTGAAGAATAAGGGAATGCAGTTTGCAGAACCAACTCCAGGAGAAACATTTAAATTAGGTCAAGCTAAATGTACTATTTTAGCTCCTAATAACTCAGGCTATGAAGATTTAAACAATTATTCTATTGTTGTAAAAGTAGAGTTTGGAAATAATTCATTGTTGCTTGCAGGAGATGCTGAAGATATTTCAGAAAAGGAAATGATGGATAAAGGATTTAATTTAAAAGCTGATGTTTTAAAAGTAGGTCATCATGGAAGCAATAGCTCAACAACAAGAGAGTTTTTAAATGCAGTTAATCCTAAATATGCAGTAATTTCAGTAGGAAAAGGAAATGACTATGGACATCCTGCAACTGATACAATTCAGAAGCTTCATGCTAAAGGAATAAATATTTACAGAACTGATGAAAGTGGAACTATAGTCGCTACTAGTGATGGAACTAATATTACATTCAATACTAATCCATCTACAACCACAGTTGGAGGAACAGCTCCAGCAAATAATAAGAATAGCATTTCAAATTCTACATCAAGTACAGTAAATAATAATTCTGGTGTTCAGGCTTCACAAGATAAAACAACTACAGTATGGGTATCTAAAAATAATGGTAAGGTTTATCATTTTGATAAGAGCTGTAGTGGAATGAAAAATCCAGTGCAGATGACATTAGAAGAAGCACAAAGTAAGGGATTAAGGGCTTGTAAGAAGTGTGCAAACTAGTATCATATAAGGGAAGTTCTAATATTTTTATTAGGACTTTTTTAATTACTAGGTTGAAATTGGTTGACAATTTATGTAAAACATTTAGAGTTAAATTAAATATTTAATTTAGGGGGAAAAGAAAATGAAAATGTTAAAAAGAACTATTGCTTGTTTCATAGCAGCTATAAGCATATTAGCTTTTAATGTTACAGCAAGTAATGCAGAATGGAGAGCATCAGGATCTAATTGGTGGTATAGTGAAGGAAGTTCATATGCTGTTGGCTGGAAACAAATAGATGGTGAGTGGTATTATTTTGATTCAAATGGATATATGGTTACTGGATGGATGCAATCTGATAACGGAAACTGGTATTATTTCTATAGTAATGGCATGATGGCTCATGATTGTAATATAGGTGGATATTATTTAAATAGTAATGGAGTATGGACAAGTAGTTCATCAAATGGCGGTGGTTATTCATCTGGAAGCAGTTACAACAGCAATAAGAGCCAAACAGCTTATTTATCTGCTACAGGTAAAAAGTATCATTCAATACCTAATTGTGGAAAAATGAATCCTAATAAAGCAACTAAAACAACAGTAAGTGAAGCTGAAGCACAAGGCTACGGACGTTGTAGTAAGTGTTGGTAAAGCAAATTAAATAGAATAATATGATAGGTATCAATAAATAATTACTATTATATTTAGTTTATTAGAATACTGTATTTATAGTTTGCCTTATAGAACCTATCACTTATCAAATATAAGTTAAAGAAAGTGTCAAGATTATTAGTTTTACGAGTCTTGATGCTTTCTTTAATTTATATTACTTTATATTATCGTTCTATAAATACTTAAGAGTAATGTATGCTACGTGAGAAAGTAGTGATTAAGGGAGAGTTATTTAAAATGAATTATAATACTATAGATAATATCTAATCCTCCTTATAAAAATAAGGCCATTTTTATATACTAATTAGTTATATATTGTATAATAGAAATAGGTATTTACAGTAGTGTAGGTATTTATTAAAGAGAAATTAATGGGGGATTTACATATGATTATTTATGAAGCAACCAAAGGTGAATTCATGGATCAAATGGATGAAGATATATTAGTTGATTGCTTAGAGAAAAAATATATTGAAAAAATAGGAAGAAGAACTTCTCAAAGTGAGAAGAATTCATGGATAAATTCGTTACAACATATGTACAAAGTGCTGAATACCAATGATATTGATGATGATTGTGGAGTGGCAATTGAATACAAGATTCCTGCTACTTCTAGAAGAATTGATTTTATGCTTACAGGCCTTGATGATAAAGAAAACAATAATGCTATAATATTTGAACTTAAGCAGTGGCAAAAGGTTGAATCAATTAAAGATGAAGATGGAAAGGTTAAGACTCTTCTAGGAGGAGCTATAAGAGAAACTACTCATCCATCGTATCAGGCATGGACTTATGCAAGTCTTATAGAAGATTATAATGATGCAGTTGAAAAGAATAATTTATTATTACATTCATGTGCATATTTACATAATTATAAATATGAAGGGGAGTCTCATGATCCTCTTTTAGATTCTGTTTATGATGAATATATTAGGAGAGCTCCTGTTTACGGAAAAGGTGATGTTAAAAAGCTTAGAAAATTTATTACTACATATATTAAAAAGCCAGATTTTAAGGATACAATCGAGAAAATAGAAAGTGGAAATATAAAACCATCAAAATCACTTCAAGATGCACTAGCATTAATGCTTGATGGAAATGATGAATTTAAGATGATTGATGACCAAAAGGTTATATATGAAACTATTCTAAAAAATACTAAGAATGCTATTGATAAAAATAAACATCATGTATTTGTAATAGAAGGTGGTCCTGGAACTGGTAAGTCTGTGCTTGCAATTAATTTGCTAGTGAAACTTAGTAGATTTGATTTTGTATGTCAGTATGTAACTAAAAATGCAGCACCAAGAAATGTCTATGAACAGAAACTTAAAGGAAAATTTAAAAAGAAAGATATTAATAATTTATTTAAAGGCTCAGGTGTTTATACAGAAAGTGATATGGATGAATTTGATGTACTTATTGTAGATGAAGCTCATAGATTAAATGAAAAGTCTGGAATGTTTAAGAATAAAGGCGAAAATCAGATGAAGGAAATAATAAATTCATCTAAGGTATCCATATTCCTTATAGATGAATTTCAGAGAGTAACTACAAGTGATGTAGGAAATAAAGCAGATATTATAAAATTTGCAAAAGAAAAAGGTGCAGAAGTAACAGAAATGAAACTTGAATCACAATTTAGATGTAGTGGTTCAGATGGATATTTAGCATGGATAGATGATGTGCTTCAGCTAAAGAGTACTGCAAATTTTGATGGATTTGATTTTAATTATGATCTAAGAATATTTGATGATCCAAATGAACTGAGAGCACTTATAGAAGAAAAGAATAAAGGAAGAAATAAATCAAGAATAGTATCAGGATACTGCTGGAACTGGATAACTAAAAAAGCAGGTCAGAACTCAGATGAATATGATATAGATATTCCAGAATATGATTTTAAAATGAAATGGAATTTTAGTAATTCTTTAACTTGGGCTATTGATGAAGAATCAGTAAAAGAAAGTGGATGTATACACACATGTCAGGGGCTAGAGTTTGATTATGTTGGAGTAATTATAGGTGATGATTTAAGATTCCAAGATGGAAAACTTATAACTGACTTTACAAGAAGAGCTTCTACAGATAAGTCATTGAGTGGAATAAAGGGAATGTATAAGAAAGAGCCTACAGTTGCAGTAGAAATTGCTGATGAAATTATTAGAAATACATATAGAACATTACTTACTAGAGGTATGAAGGGATGCTATATTTATTGTACAGATAAAGGATTGAGTGAGTATTTGAAGAAACGAATGGAAATGATTAGAATATAAATTGTAAATATATACAAAATAATGAGTGTTTATATTTGTGAAAAAAGAAAAGGTGATAATATCATGGATCAAAATACTAATATAGAAAAGTTAAAACAAATAATAAAGAAATTCTGCGATGATAGAGATTGGGAGCAGTTTCACAATCCAAAGGATTTAGCAATTGGAATATCTACAGAAGCTAATGAACTTTTGTCATTATTTAGATTTAAGAATAATGAAGATATGAAAGAAATGTTTAACAATCCAGTTAAAAGGGAAGATATAGAAGATGAGACTGCTGATGTATTTTTCTTTTTATTAAGATTTGCAGAAATGAATGGAATAGATCTTGCTGGGGCTTTAAGAAGAAAGATTGAAAAGAATAATAAGAAATACAGTGTAGAAAAATTCAAAGGATCTAATAAGAAGTATTCGGAGGAGTAGAATGAGACTTTACTGCAGTACTGCAAAGCAGTTTATTAATGATAATGATGAAAATAATATTATGGATAAAATGAAGTTAAGCTTTTTTTATAAATATAGATGTGAGCCTTCACATAATGAGATGTTATCATGGCAAAAATCTTTGGGGAAATTAAGCCGTATTTTTAAGAATATTGGACTTGATACTAATGGAGTTATTCTTGAGTATAAGCTACCACTTACTTCAAAGAGACTTAATTGCATAGTTACAGGAAAAGACTCTAAAAATAATGATAAAGCTGTAGTTATACAATTAAAAGAATGGCAGGAATGTAAAAATACTGATGGAAAGAATGAACTTATTATGTCTGTTCATGATCAAGTAAAAGAAGTACTTCATCCTTCAGTGCAGACAATGCAGTATGTAAAATACTTAAAAGGAGTTCATAGTGCATTTGCAAATAAAAATAATGATTTAGAACTTGATGGATGCTCATTTCTACATAATTATGAATATGAAGAGAATGATCCTGTTTTAAATAAGAAATTTGAAGATGCATGTATAGTATATCCTGTATTTAGTAGTACTGAGACCAAAAAGCTTGAAAGTTATATAAAGGATAAAGTAGGTAATGGTGAAGGCATTGAAATATTAAATGAATTAGATACGGCAGAATATAATTCAGATAAAAAACTTATGAATCATGTAAGCAATATAATAAAAGGAATACCTGAGTATATTCTTCTTGATGAACAGCAGATAGTATATGATAAAGTATTTAATACTATTGAAAATGCATATAAAGATGAAGGTAAGAAAGTAATAATTATAAAAGGTGGTCCTGGAACAGGTAAATCAGTAATAGCTATAAATCTTATGGCTGATTTACTTAAAGCAGGATATGAAACTAATTATGCAACAGGATCAAGAGCATTTACAGAAACTCTTAGAAGTATAATTGGAAGTAAGGGCTCACAAGAATTCAAATATTTTAATAGTTACATGAAGAAAAGTGAACAAGAGCTTGATGTACTTATATGTGATGAGGCACATAGAATAAGAAAAAGCAGCAATAATAGATTTACTAAGAAGGAAGATAAATCAGATTTAGAACAGATTGATGAACTTTTCAATGCTGCTAAAGTATCTGTATTTTTTATAGATGATAATCAGAGAGTAAGACCTGATGAAATAGGAAGTACTTCACATATAAGAAATAAAGCAGAGGAAAGAGGATATGAGGTATTCGAATATTCATTAAAAGTTCAATTTAGATGTAGTGGTTCTGAGAATTTTGTAAACTGGATTGATAATACTCTTGAAATAAAGAAAACTTCTAATGTAATATATGATAATTCACAAGATGAATTTGATTTCAAAATAGTGAATTCCCCATTTGAACTTGAAAGGATGATAAAAGAAAAAGCAGAAGAGGGATATTCAGCAAGAATGGTAGCAGGATTTTGCTGGCCATGGTCAAAAGCACCAGATGAAGATGGAAATCTTGTTAATGATATAGTTATAGGAGATTTTAAAAGACCATGGAATGCTCATCCAGATATAAGAAATCTAAAATCAGATATACCAAAAGCTCCAAAGTGGGCACAAGATCCTAACGGCATAAATCAAATTGGATGTATATATACAGCACAAGGATTTGAATTTGATTACATTGGAGTAATTATAGGAAAAGATCTAACTTATGATTTAGATAAATCAGAATGGATAGGAAATAAAGAATACTGCAAAGATACAATGGTTAAAAGAGAAAAAGAAAATTTCACTCAGCTTATTAAAAATACATATAGAGTACTTTTATCTAGAGGGATGAAAGGGTGCTATGTGTGGTTTGAGGATGAAGGAGCTCAGTGGATGGTTAGGAGTAGAGTTGAATAGTTATAATAAAAGTTTTTATTATTAATTTTACTATAGAGAGAAATATAGGAAAATAAGTGTAGAGGAGAAGAATTTATGGCACGCTTGAATGATGAAAAGAATAGGATATATAATTCTTATAATATAATTAGTGGATTAAAAAATAAATTTGGTGAATATAAAAAAGTTGAATTCCATTTACATACAACTGCATCTCATGATTATAAGTTATTTGATAATTGTATATATAAAAACTTGACTATAGATGAAATAATATCAAAAGGAATATCTGAAGGTCTATTGACAGATGAGTTTTTAAATCACATAAAAAATAGATTTGATTTAAAAGTTGATAATTGTCAAAATTATGAGGATTTAAAAGAATTAGTATCATATTGTTTGATAGCTATGAAATTATATAAGGAAAATATTGAAGTAGCAATTGTTTGTGATCATAATACAGTTGATGGTTTTTATAAAGTGGAGTATGCAGCTAATATATGTCTTAGTTGGTTTTTTAAAATATATGATATACCTTATTTATATATATTATTTGGTGTTGAGATAGGGTGTTCAGAAGAAGATCATCTTATTTGTATACAAGATAGAAAATACTTAAATGATGTTAAAAATTGTTTAAATGATGAAATTATAAATTGCAAAGAAGGTAGTTACAGAGATAGTTTATACATAATGCAGGAATTTTGGAAGAATTTCAAATCAGTATGTTATTTAGCACACCAAAATACAGCTAATAATTATGGGAGTGGAGCATATAAAAAGCAGTTATATTCTCAAAATAAGATGTGTTTAATGGGTACTACAGATAAAATGGTTATTGAAAAAATAAAAGATAGAATTAAAAAATATGTAAAGGATAAAGAGATAACTTTTGTGTATGAAGGAGATGCACATGAGATTAATTCTATAGGAATAAAAAATACTTGGATAAAGATGAAAAAATCAGATTATAAGTCATTTTTAAGAGCTGTAAGAAATAGGAATATAACGATAAAACTTGATGAACCTAGAGAGGTTACAAAACAAATTAAAGGTATGTTGGTAATACAAGATGAAAATAATTTCTTGGCAGGAGATAAAGATAATCTAAAGAATTTAATGATTAATTTTTCACCTGAATTAAATTGTATAATAGGCGGAAGGGGAACTGGCAAAAGTACAATATTAAATTTGATTGATATAGCAATGTCAAAACAATGTGATAATTTAGATAAGTTAATTTTTATTTCTAAAAATAAATGTGTGGATTTTTTAATAGAAGTTGATAATAGAGAGTTTATCATAAATTTTATCCCACAAATTAAAGATATAGATAAATATTACTATTTACCGAAGGAAGAGCTATTATCAGATATAAATATTAAAAAAAATGATATTATTGAATTAGGTGATAGATGGATTACTGGTTATGAAATAAAAGACGAAAAAGTTATTCTAATGAAACAAACAGAAACTGATGAGATTCTTAGAAAGGTATTTAGGCGATCATATAATGTTAATAAACTTGTAAATTTAGTAGAAAATAATAAAATAGAGCAATTTCTTGACGAAGTTATTTCATATGGAATTAGTGATGGTTTTGTAGATAGTATAGAAAGTAAATTGGATGAAATATCTAGAAAATCATATAAAAAATATATACGAGAGAATATTGATAATATAAATAATACATATCTACACGTTAAGGAAAAATTAAAAGATATGATAGAAGAATTTAATACTTCTTATAGCAGTTCTATCAAAGTAGTACTAAAAGATGACTCAATTAATTCATATGATTATTTGAAGTTTTTAAAATTAGAAAATAGTACTTTAGCATTTCAAGAATCAAATTTAACATGGGGAGATATATCGAAATATATTTTTGATATAAGTAAAAAGATAGGATATTTTAACTTTATATATTTATTATTAAATGAAAAATATAGTGAACTTAATAAAACTTGTAATATATATAAATATGTTGATTATGAAGATAGATTATATACCAGAAAATTAATTAATAATAAAAATATACAATCATTTAAGCTTAAAGAAATTTTTAAACCGATAGAAAAAAATTTATTTGATAATAGAAAAGAAATGAATGAAAGTATTATCGGATGTTTAAAAATGAATAAAAAGTTTACGTTAGAGTTTAATGTTAATAATAAAGAAAGGGTTTCAACAGATAAGCCAATATTAATGAAAGATATAAAATTATTGTCTTTAGGTCAAAAAGTTGTAGCATTACTAAGTTTTGTTTTTGAATTTGGTAAGTTTTCAGGTGATAATTCAATATTAATCATAGATCAACCTGAAGATAATTTGGACAATCAGTACATATATAAAAATCTTGTGAATAATTTGAAAAATATAAAAAATGAACGCCAAGTAATAATAGTTACTCATAGTTCAACAATTGTTACTAATGCAGATGCAGAGCAAGTAATAGTAATGGAATCAGATAATGAAAAAGCTTGGATAGCTAAAAGTGGATATCCAGAAGATAAAACAATTGTTCAGCATATATTAAATTATTTAGAGGGAGGAATAGAATCATTTAAGCATAAAAAAGGTATATATAATGTATATATAATGTAATTTTTTAAATAAATTATATATTTTTAAAATAAATGTTTTTTATTGTAAAATATGGTTGAAACATATAAAATATGTTTATAATATTATGCAGCGGTGGTGTAGGGTCGCGTGCATACACTAATAAAATTTCATTTGTTTTTTAGTGAGGATCAGGTTCGATTCCTGGCCGTTAAAGTATATAAAAGTTTGTATATTTTAACGACTAGGAAGTACACATAAAAAAGTAATAGGTGAATAATATTGAATAAAGAAAAATTATATAAGGCAACATGTAAAAATCATAGAATGATAGAATCTTCCATTAATGTTATTAAGAAAAATATAAAAAGCAATATAAATTTAGAAAATGAAGAAGAAATAATTATATATACTAGGATATTTTCATTCCTAGTTACTTGTCGGATTGAAACTAGAATATTAAAGATTATATATGAAATAAATGCATTTGATGAAAGCGAAATACATATTATTTTGAAGAATAGCACTTTATGTGAAAAATGGATTAGAACTCTTAATATGTTGATTTGTAAAATGG
>DPOH01000005.1 GCA_003539755.1 Clostridium sp. | reverse complement strand
AATTTGAAATAATTAATTATGTCAATTTTAGTGTGCCAGAATGGGAGTTTATATAAAAATATGAAAGGAGAGGTAGAAAGGGTTTATATTATAATTTAAAGTTTTGTATAAATTAAGGGGGAAATATGAGTGGGAATTACTAAGAACAGCTTTGGAAAAGTTATTGCTAAAATGTGTTTTATTGTATTTTCTGTATGCACTATATTTTATTATGGATTTGCTGTAAGTGCATATGCTGTAGATTCGAATGAAGATTTACAAAGTATTAATAAAACTTCTGGTACTGATAAATATACATTGACATTAATTGAAAGAGGAAACGTTAGTGAGCATATAAAAGGTTCAGATATAAAGCTGCACTATGATTCTAATGTTTCGAAGACACCGATATTTGATGAGGGGTTGTTAAAACAAAAAGTTGATTCTTTAAAATGCTTTAATGGAAGTATAGATATTGAATCTAGAAATCCTAAAATTGAATATGTAGATGGTTCTTATATTATTAGAAAAGAGATATATGGAACTAGAGTAAATAAAGATTTACTTTATAAAAGTATAGTTGATGCCATAATAAAAAATGTTGATGAAATTAATCTAGATAAATTAAATGTTTATTATGACCCAAGTTATACATCATCATCTGATAAAGTGATTCAAGCTAGAGATTTACTAAACAGATATGTTTCTGCAAATATTAATTATTCATATGGTGGAAATACAAGACAAATAAGTGGTAACACTATAAAGGATTGGATATACATTGATAGCGATTATAACATAAGTATTGATAGCAGTAAGGCTAGAACTGTTATTGAAGAAATTGCAGATGAGTACACATATACTTTAGGAAAAACAACAGCCGTAAGTGGTGGATATGATGGAAATAATCATGGTTGGGAAGTAGATGTAGATACTGAAACAAATTCTTTAGTTGATAGCATAAAAAGTGGACAATCTATAACTAAATATCCAGCATATAAACAAACAAAATCAGCAGACTATTTAAATAAAATAAAAGGTGATACATTTGTAGAAATAGATATGGAAAAACAATATTTATGGTTCTATAAAAATGGATATATAGTTGCAGAAGGAAATGTAGTTACAGGAAATCTAAGTCAAAGTGGCTGTGCTACACCAGATGGAGTTTACTCACTAAATAATAAACAAAGAGATACAAATCTTGTAGGACCTGATTATGTTTCTCCTGTTTCGTTCTGGATGCCATTCATAAGAAATAGTATTGGACTTCATGATGCAAGCTGGAGAAGTGAGTATGGTGGTAATATATATAAGACAAATGGTTCTCATGGATGTGTTAATTTACCTTATTCATTAGCCCAATCTATATATAGTAATATCAGCATTGGAACACCAGTAGTATGTTATTATTAAAATCCAATATATAAGGACATAAAAGTACAGTTGGCGTTAAGTCGACTGTATTTTTATTTAGCATATATATTATTGCATCTATAAATTCAATACATTCTTTTATATTAAGCAATAGTATTGTATACTTGAACTAGTAAAAAATCGACAGCAAGAATAGTAAAATAAAAGATTAAACATAGTATTAAATAATTTACAAAGCTTAGTAAAAAAAGAAAGAGTTAAAATAGGGGGAAGAATACATATGGATTTTATATTGAATATAGATAATTCAATACTTCAATTTATACAGAATAATATTAGAAGTGATGTTTTAGACACAATAATGCCTAAAGTAACTTCATTGGGTAATGCAGGTATAATATGGATAATAATATGTGTGATAATGATATTAAAAAGAAAGTATAGAAAATATGGAGTTATGATGGCAATTGCTCTTATATATTGTGCTATAGTTGGAAATCTTACACTTAAACCTATAGTTGCAAGAATACGACCTTTTGATGCAAATCCACTTATTGATGGGCTTTTGATTAATGCACCTAAGGATTTTTCCTTTCCATCTGGACACACTATGGTTTCATTTTCTTGTGCATGTATTCTATTATATATGAATAAAAAAATAGGAATAGCAGCACTTATATTAAGTAGTGCCATTGCCTTTTCAAGATTGTATTTATATGTACATTATCCATCAGATGTATTAATGGGGATGATTATAGGCATATTACTTTCATATGCTGCTATTAAAACTTATATTTTTCTAAAAAAACATAACTTTTTTAAAGTTTAAAGATATTTATATCAAATTTTAGAATAAAATAATACTTATTAATGTCTTCCATAAAATGTAAAGTGTGATATTATAATATAGGGTTGATTTTTTGAGCATTTATGGAGGGCGATTAATATGAAGATGAAGTATCATGCTATATTTACAGATGACATAGGATGTGATAAGGCAAGTGCATATTGCTATGATAATAAGTTTGTTCTTGAAGTTAGAGGATGTACTTTTTATTGTGAAGGTGCAGATTTTGATTTTTATACAGATAAACAGGATCAAGCAATTCATAAGTTTTATTTAAAGGGTAATGAACTTATAGGGTATGTATTAGACATAAGAATACCATTGGAATTAAAAAATGATAAATGTGATAAGGTTGAAACGTTTATTTTAAGGATAGAAAGACAGAAAAATTATTATAAAAATTCTCTTCTTTATGAGAAAAAAGAAACTGTTCATGAAGTTAAAGGGTATAACTTTAAACAACTTATAACTAAAATGAAGAAAGAATTATTAAGGGAATATAATTTAAATTTAAATATGCCTCTTTTGTTAGGAATATAATAATTTGTATAAATTAATTATTTAGAGGTAATATGATGACTTTACAACAAAAACAATGTAAACATTAACAGGAATACATTGCTTTTGGGTTAATACACAATCTAGAAGGTTATGTTCATTTATATTATATTCAAAAAAACATTATTTATACAAATATTTAAATGTATAAATAATGTTTTTGGATTTTTATTTGAAATTTAAGTATAAAAATAACAATTAATTTAAGAGTTATAAATGGGTATATGGTTATTGGTAAACACTATAGAGAGCGTATATATTAAACTGCTTGGGCATTTGAAATAGTTTTATTTTTAGGTTTTTCTGGGTTAGTCATTGAAATAGGATCTAATATTTCGCTTAATTCTTCAGGGGAAAGAAGGTTTTCTGATAAAACAAGTTCTTTTATGCTTATACCTGAAGTTAATGATTTCTTAGCTAAAGATGCAGATTTTTTATAACCTATATAAGGACAGAGAGCAGTTACTATGCCTATGCTGCCTTCGACTAGGTCTTTACATCTTTCTTTGTTTGCAGTAATTCCTAAAATACAGTTATCCACTAATGTTCTTATAGCATTTTCTAATGTCTCAATAGATTCAAATATATTATAAAATAGTACAGGTTCAAATGCATTTAATTCTAACTGACCAGATTCAGCAGCCATAGTTATAGTTAAATCATTTCCGATTATGTTAAATGCAACTTGAGAAACTACTTCAGGAATTACAGGGTTTACTTTGCCTGGCATAATTGATGAACCATTCTGCATTGGTGGAAGATTGATTTCACTTATTCCTGTCTTAGGACCACTTGATAAAAGTCTCAAGTCATTGCACATCTTAGATAAATTTACGGCACATGTCTTTAATGCTCCAGATACATTAACAAAACCATCTAAATTTTGAGTGGCATCAATAAGATCTTTTGATTGCTTAAGTTTAAAACCTGTAACCTTGCTTAAGTTATCCGTTATATTTACAATATATTCAGGACTTGCATTTATTGATGTGCCTATTGCAGTAGCACCGATGTTTAAGAGGCTCATATCCTTATCAAGGTTACTTAATCTTGATATATCACGTTTAATCATAGAAGCAAAGGCATGAAATGATTGACCTAATCTTATTGGAACTGCATCTTGTAATTGAGTGCGTCCCATTTTTATTATATCATTAAATTCTAAGGATTTTCTTGAAAGAGCTGATAAAAGTCTCTGGAGTTCAGATATAGCGTGTGGAAGAAGTTTTAGTATAGTTAATTTACCAGCAGTAGGAAATACATCATTTGTTGATTGAGCCATATTAACATGATCATTTGGGTTAATTAAATTGTAGTTGCCTTTTTCACTTCCTAAAAGTTCAAGTGCTCTGTTTGCTATGACTTCATTAGCATTCATGTTAGCTGAAGTACCTGCACCACCTTGAATTGCATCTACTATAAATTCATCGTGTAATTTACCAGAAATTATTTCGTCACAAGCATTAATTATAGCATTAGCTATCATAGGATTTAATAACTCTGCATTTTTATTTGTTATAGCAGCGGCTTTTTTTATTTCTGCAAGGCTTATTATTAGATAGGGATGCATTTTTTTATTTGTTATTTTAAAATTATTTTTAGCACGTAAACTTTGTATTCCATAATAAGCGTTTATTGGAACTTCCATGCTTCCAATTGAATCATATTCTATTCTTGTTTTCATTTTTAATCCCTCATTTCTATTTTAATATTCGTATTATTGCAATCTTTTATATTTTTCTTAATGTAATTTTATACTTGGATTTATTAATCAGCTGATATATTTTAAATTGGTATTAAATGACTTATTTAATAACGCAAGCTTATCATGTGTTGTATCGCAAGTAAATAATTAATTGGAAAAAATTAATAAATATATAAAATTGCTTATGGAAACTTAAGTATAATTATTTGTAATAATAATTTCCTTTATTTTTTTAAGAGAAGATAATTTGTGAAAAGACGAATTTTAGTTATCTTTTATTGAATGAATATTCACTG
>DPOH01000183.1 GCA_003539755.1 Clostridium sp. | reverse complement strand
CCAATATTATTAATATCTATCCATTTAAAAATTAAACCACTTCCAAATATAAGAGAATAAATAAGTATTATATGAATTACTATTCTAATAATTGCCTGATTTTTAGAGCATTCTTTTTGTGGATTTAAAAGAAAAGTGCTAACTACCGAACAAAGTAGACATAAGCCTAACAGCTCCCAAAATATTTCTACTCCCAATACTGTATTGTCATTAAGTATTGAAATAAACATAGCTGCACCTATAGATGCAATAGTATATATAACAAAAAAATATTTCAATATACTTTTTATATAAAACTTCACTTAATTCATCTCCTATAAACCTAGTTTCTTTTTTAACTCTGGAACAAATTGTCTTGATATAATTACTTTTTCATTATTTTTTAAAGTTGCTTCAAATCTACCATTAAAAGCTGGGCTTAAATTTTTTATCTTAGATAAATTTAATATTGTTGATTTAGATGCTCTAAAAAAACTACTGTTCTCAAACTGTTCATTTATTTCATGCAATTTTAACTTGGATTCATAGACTTCCTTGGAACAATATATAAAAGTTTTATTATCAACTGATTCAAAATAAAGCACATCTTTCGGATCTATTAAATTCATCTTTCCATCTTTAATTCCTACTAACTTTTTGCGCTCCATCTTTATTCCATATATCATCTGCAGTATTGATTCATCTATATTGTTTGATCTTATTATAATTTCTTCTTCTTCTCCTTCATGAAGTTCTTCAATTATAATTTTCATTGTTCCTCCCTAATAACACCATTTTGATTATATTAACTATATTATATATTTTTTCCACAGGAGATTCTATTCTATCGATCTCTTACCCTTTTATTTTTTATAATCATTACAGATATCATTGCAAATAATAGTCCACTTACAATTAAAATTCCTGCCTTTTTAGCATCACTTACAATATTGTTGTTTAATGATACAGATATAGCCATATATTCTTTATAAGAATCTATAGCACTTGTATTTGCATTAGCAAAAACATTCATTAAAGGCTGCTGAACAAATATATCTTTCATAAGTGAAGTTCCATAAATTATAGGACAGCATTTAATAATTTTTTGAACAAAATCAGGAAGTTCTCCCATTGGTATATAAAGACCACCTACAAATCCAACTAAAGTTCCAACTATAACTGATACTGAGGAAAATGCATGAGATGAGTGAATTAATGATGTTATAAAGAATACAAAACATGATGCTGAAAATACATTTACTATAATAAAAAGTATTGCTTTTGCCATATTCAAAAAAGTAAGCAAAGCACCGCCACTTAAATAAATCCAAACTTCTGAAATAAAATTTGTTATTACATTCTAGTTTTAATTTATCCTTAGAATACATTTCCTTTAGTTTAAAAGGAGTTCCTTCTGCAACTATCCTTCCCTTATTTATTACTGCAATATTATCTGCTTTAGCTGCTTCCTCCATATAATGAGTTGTTAGAAATATTGTCATATTATTCTGCTTTCTTATCTTTTCAATGCTTTCCCATAAAACTCTTCTTGTTTTTGGATCTAATCCTGTTGTAGGTTCATCTAAAAATAATATTTCTGGCTTATGAATAAGAGCTCTTGCCACATCACATATTCTCTTCTGCCCTCCTGAAAGATCTCTATATTTGTTATTTAATAAGTAATTGATTCCTAAATCATTACAAATATTTTTTATATTTTCTTGAAGTACTCTTCTATTATTTTCATATAAAGCTCCTCTTAAAATAAGATTTTGCTTTACAGTCAATTTATCATCTAGACTATTATCTTGAAAAACAACACCAATCTTACTTTTAATTAAACTATCATCTTTTCCAATATCATAACCACATAATTTCACACTGCCACTTGTCATTTTGCTTAATGTGCATAAAATACTTATAGTTGTAGATTTTCCTGCGCCATTAATCCCCAAGAATCCAAATAATGTTCCTTTTTTAATACTAAAAGATATATTATCAACAGCAGTAAAATCTCCAAAGCTTTTTATCAAATTATTAACTTCAATAATATTACTCATTAATTATCCCTTCTTTTATTTTTCATTTTTCTTTTTGGATAATTTTAGTATATTAATTTTCTTAATATATTCAATATAAATGGCCGTAAGTTACAAAACCATAAGATTAAGATGTATATTTTTTATCCTATAATGCATCATCCTATATAATAGATTAAGAATTTGTATACTTATTTTTTTACTGCCTTAACTTTCTTAATACCTTTAAATCCTGTAGACATGAGCTTTCCTATTTTTTAATTTTATACTTTCATAGGCATAAAAAAAGCTAATATCATAACCATATAACAGTAGCTCCATATCCCATTTCTAACATATATAACTTTTTTGTTTAACACTAAAACTTAAATTATAATTACTTAAATATCTATGCTTCTCTAACAGCTATTTTTCCACTTTCCCTCTTATCTCTAAAAATCAAATTAAATACATATCCAAATACCATACCTAAAACTGCTGGAACTATCCATCCTAATCCTTGTGAATAAAAAGGTAATTTTGAAAAAGTACTTACTAAGAATCCAAGAGTAATTCCTGCTTGATTTAATGCATCAACAACACTCACAATTCCTGTGAACAATATAGTAAAAGAATATACCATTTTATTTTCAGCAAAAAATTTATCAAACATAGCTAAAACTATAAGCATTATAGCTACTGGATATATTGCATTCAAAACAGGAACTGAAACTGCTAAAATTTTTGTAAGTCCCATATTAGCTAATACCATACTTGAAAGAGAAAGAATTGCTACCCAAGCTTTGTAACTTACCTTAGAAGTTAATGTTGTAAAATATTCACTACATGAAGTTATAAGTCCAACACATGTTGTAAGACATGCTACTGTAAAAATTACTGCTAAAAGTATTGCTCCTGGTTTTCCAAATATATATGTCATAACATTATTTAAAGTCTGTGCACCATTTTCTGTTGCACCAAATCTTCCACCACTTGTTGCTCCTAAATGACAAAGCATTGAGTATACTGCTATAAGCAATGAGCCAGCTATAAGTCCAGCTTTTATTGATGATGAGACTACTACTTTTTCTGAAGTTACACCTTTTGACTTTATTGCAAAAGAAATTACTATACCAAAGTTCAATGCTGCTATTGTATCCATTGTTAAATACCCCTCTAAAAATCCCTTTACAAATGGTCCTGATGAATATTCTACAGTTGGCACACCATATCCCCCTAATGGTTTAAATATACTAGCTAAAAATACAAATCCTATAAGACTTAATAAAGTTGGTGTTAAAAATTTACCTATACGGTCTACTAATTTAGAAGGTGTAAGACATAACCAATATGCTACTAAGAAAAATACTAAAGTATATAAGAATCTTGCAAGTGCTGTACTGACATCTGTTCCAGCTAAAAAAGGAGCTACAGCCATTTCAAAAGGCAAGCTTCCTGCTCTTGGAATTCCAAGACAAGGTCCTATAGATAAATATATAAGTACTGTAAATATTCCTGCAAAAACTGGATTTACCCTATTAGCTAAATTTTTAAGCCCTCCAGATTTAGCAACTGCTACTACTCCTAAGATTGGGAACCCAACTGCTGTAATAAAGAAACCAGCCATTGATATCCATGTGTTATGTCCTGCTGATTGTCCTAAGAATGGTGGAAAAATTAAATTTCCAGCTCCAAAAAATAATGAAAAAAGCATTAAGCTTACTAGTCTTAAATTTTTCTTTGATAATTTATCCATGATTAAAATCCCCCTCTTTTCAGTTAACAGTTTTCTACTTATTGCTAGTTAATAAATTAATACTTTTAAGAAAATCTTTTTTTTCAGCCCCAGAATTCTATTAATTTTTTCTACTATACTACTAAACTCCTCATATTAATTTATTTGCTGCTATTAACTGAATATTTAATTTAATATGTTAGGTTTATTATTCTAAAAAATGCCTTATTCTTTAGAGT
>DPOH01000102.1 GCA_003539755.1 Clostridium sp. | reverse complement strand
ATATAATAAACTTACAGATTTAAAAATCTTTTTAATATTTATTATTTATTCCCTTTATAAATTAAAAATCCAGCTTATGTCTTCCGATTACAATTCATAAGCTGGTATCTTTATTAAATATATTACTAAGAATAATAAGTAATATCTCATATAAAAATACCATTACCAAAAGTGGCAACGGTATTTTTATTGTTTATTGAAGTTTTATAATTTTATCAAATAAATCCTTATGCTCTTCAATTGCTTCTGGAGATGCTGAAACTATATAATTAGCATTGGAATTTAATTTATTAAGTAGATCATGTGAATTCTTTAAATTTGATAAATCAGTTGATTTAATCTCTTCTAGAATCTTTCTTTTGTCATTAGCAGTAATTTTATTTTTATAACACAACAAACTTTCAACTGAACCAGATAATTCTCCAACTGAAGTATTTTCTTGTGCAAATGTTGAAATTATATAGTTATCAAGTATTTCAGGAGTTAGTTGTGGTAGTGTATCTTTAAGATAGTGTCCACTTTGTGCAATTATGTTCATAGAATTAAAATAATTGTTATCTCTTGCAGTGTAAGTTGTAAAAGACCTATCACCCACTTCACATCCAACTGTATAAGCTCCACCATTGAGTCTTATTTGTGGTAATAAGTATTTTTCTTCAAGTAATTTTGACATTACTTTTAAATTCCCATTTTTCTTAATGCCAACATCATTTAAGCTTGAATTCATATATAGAGATTGTGCTTGTGAGTTTATTGTGAATGCTTCTCTTTTTGCTGGCACTGGTAAGTCTACAGATACTTTGTCATAAGAATTATCATTTAAGTTTAATGTAAAAGACGATAATGAATTCTTTAATGAATCTTGTCCACTTTGATTACCTGAATAGAACACAGTTAAGTTCTTCTTACCAAATGTTTTTTCACGTACAGCCTTTAATTTATCAAATACTGCTTTAGGATTTTCATTATATTCTTTTTCAAGTTTTGTTATGAATTCATTATAGTCAAGACCTGAATAATAATTTTGATATCTCGCACTTAAATCATTATATGCTCTTGACCTTAAATTTAAATATCCATTTGGGTTACTGCATATACTCTTGAATTCCTGCTTTGCATCAATAATTGTATTTTTAATATATTCATCTACACTTTCATCTATAATACTATTAAGTATTATATCATTAAATAAAGTTAAATATTTTTTCATATCCCTATTCATTATAAATGAAGATACACTTACTATTGGATGCACATTAGCACCATCCTTATCATCATAAATAGTATCCATCTTAACACCGAAATTACTTGTATCTGAAGCAAGCTCATTCATAATAGTGCTTACATCTCTACTAGAAGTAGGAAGAATATTATTTACAAGGTCACAATAAAACTCTAAATAATGAAGCTCATCTTTATTTAAATGACTTATATCAAAATCAAAGTCAACATAACCTATTTCATCAACATTACAAGAACTTGCTGTAATTTTTAGATTATCAACTTTCTCTTCTTTTATATCATAGTCTTTAACTTCTACAGGTATATCTTTAGCAGTAACCGCTTTTAACGAATTTATTATATCCTGATCTGCATCCTTACTGTTCCAATCTTTAAATTCTTTAGTTGCATTAACTAGATTATTAATTTCCTCTTCACTCATTGAAGCCTTTTTAGCTGCAAGCTTATCTTCAAGTTTTTTTATGTTTTCTTCTAAAAGCCCTTGTTTAGGATTTGTAGTTATTAATGCGCTTTTCTTACTCTCTATTAAGTAATTCTTTAATAGGCTTTCAAGATATCCATCATTAATTTTTCCTTGTATATTCTTTATATATTCAACTTGATCTACAGTAGGGTCATCAAAAAGCATATTCATTTGTGAAGCTATAAGTAATGAATATACAGAACCTATTTCACCACTTAAAACATCTGAAAACTTAGTTGAATTTATTACTGAAGAAGCTAATTCTTTATTTATGCCATTAGAAATTGATTTATTAAGTTCATTCATAACAAGATTATAAAATTCTTTTTTCTTTGAAGGATCAGCATTAGTAGCTCTTATATCAAATGTTGGTTCATATGCATCATAACCTCCAAAAGTTATCTTATAATCCTCTCCAATTCCACTACTTTTTAAGGCTTTCATAAAATCTGATGAATCATTATTTAAAAGTGAAGCAATAAGTGATAATCCAAAGAAATCTTCCTTATCCATATTTCTTACATCATTCATAGCAAAAGCAACATCAATTATTGAACCTGACTCATTAGAATCACTAGCTACTGGAAAATCATAATTTGCTTCATATAATCCATTAAAATCACTTTGTATTTGTCTGTCAATTTTGATTTCCTTTTTATCATATTTTGAAAGATAGTCTTCATCTAACATTTTCAAGAACTTTCCATAATCTATATCACCATACAAAATCATAAAGCTGTTTGATGGATTATAGTTGTTTTTATAAGTATTTAAGAATTCATCATATGATAAATCTAAAATAGAATCTGGAATTCCTCCTGCATTATATTTTTGATTTGTATCTTTAAAAAGTGATTTCTTTACATTTTCACTGGCAGCATAATTTATACTTCCATAATTCCCCTTCATTTCATTATAAACAATTCCATTAACAGTAAGAGGAGAATTGCTGTCTTCCATTTCATAACGCCATGCTTCTCTTTCAAATACCTTTTTATCCTTTGCTATAAGCGGATTATATACTGCATCCATATATACATCAGTAAGTTTAACAAGCTGTTCTTCGCTTTGTGAACATACTGGGAATATAGTAGCGTTTTGGAATGTCATAGCATTAATAAATGATGTATATGTGCTATTCATTACATTAAATATTATATTATTTGAAGGATATTTTTCACTTCCGCCAAGTAAGGAATGCTCTAAAATATGATTTATTCCTTTATCACTTTCACTTGGAGTATTAAAGCCTACGCAAAATCCTCTATCTTTATCATCATTTTTCATTATAAGCATCTTTGCACCAGTTTTTTCGTGCTGTAATAATATTTCATTAGTCTTTGTTTTATCATTATAATTAATTTCAACTACTTTAAATCCATGTAACTCTTGTCCAACTTTTTGAACTGTAGACGTTACAGAAGAATTATTATCTAAAGCATAAACACCATAGGGACTTGTACATAATGTTGTAGTAGCTACCATTGATAGCATAAGTAAAGCAGCTATAAGCCTTCTTTTCATTTACATACCTTCTTTCTTGAATTTATATGTATATTTTACATTATTAGTATTATAATTTCCATATGTTTTTAACTTAAATATTTATTGTGAATGATTAAAATTATATTTGCAAAAAACGACATTATATTATGTTGCGGTTAAATATACCAATTTATGTAAACGATGAACCTTCTATCATTCCCATAAACATATTTAATGTAGCATAGCCATCAGCTATTGGAATAGTATATGGGATATTGTCTGTTTTCAGGAGTCATAAATATCCTATGGATTATTGTTTCACCTTTGGATTTAGTACTTGCCTCTCTTAGTACTATTTATTCCTGTGTATTTAGAGAATAAATAATGCGTGTCGAGTTTCCTATAAAAAAAGCGAATGTAACTTTGTATGTCAACATTCACCTTTATTTATATAATATTTTTTAAGTACTCTTTTTATTTGACAGCAACCGCTAAGTTTTCATCTATTATATATGGCTTTACTCCTCTTGACCAAAGTTCCACATATGCTCTATATGGATTTTCAACATCAGCTCTTTTTCCTAGTGGCCATAGAATATAAAAAATCAAATTATAATCTGATGTCACTTGATACAACGCTTCTACTAATCTCATAAGAAAACTATCCTTTTTCTTAGGTAGTATATTATCCCACATAGAGTTCTGCCAACAATTTTCTATATCTACATTATCAATATCATAAATGTCATATTTATTACTAAAATCCCTTTCTGACATTTCCTTTATATGATTTACATTATATGCCTTTGCATTTGATAATTGAAGAAGGTAATTCATTGCCTCTATATGCTTTTTAACTAAAAGTATATCCTTCATATCATCTAGTTCACTTGGTTGAAATGGTTCATCTCCATATAATTCATAAAAATTATCAAATACTTCCTTACCCCTTTCAAAACAGGTAAAGAATGGCTCACATTCTTTATAGTCTTCTTCAAAATATGAGAAAAAATAAGGTGGTATAATTTCATCCTCATTAAATTCCATATCCTCTATAAATAAATCTTTAATTTCTGGTATTGAATTTAATAAATCAATCCATTCTTTAGGTAATTCTTTTAATTCTTCTTCTATCTCATTAGTCATCTTTATCTCTCCAACCTAAAATATTATTACTAATGTTTCTTTACCTAATACTTCACTTGTAGTTCTTTTTACAATTGCTTCTTTATAGCCGCCATCAATAGGAACAGGTAGTGTATCCATATTCTTAATTTTATCATCATTTGAAATTACATTAATAACAATAAACTTTATAATATTAACTTCTCAAATCATCTTCTGACCCTTCAACTACTGATATAAACCAAAAATTAGTATGATTTCTATAGATTTCTTCTAATTTAATGCCATATTCACTTTCTTCTATATCTTCTTCTATATGTTCTGGAAACCTAGAACTAAATTCTGAAAATACAATTTCTATTCCATCATAATTAAAAGAATAACTTGTAAAATTAGATTTATTTGACATATCATATTTACACTCATAATTCCAATCATCTTTTAGGTATTTTATGAAATCTTCAAATTTTATTTTTTCTTCTAACATTAATACTATATTAGGATTTTTATTGTTCATTTTATATCTCTCCTTAATTCTTTGATAATCTCATACATTCAGGTAACACATCTCTTCCTATTGCAATAATATTATCAGCATTATTCTTTTCCGTTTGAACTAGGTGTTCATCTGCCTATTGGGTTATTTCCCCAAATACTATCACTTACTTTTACACTTTTCAAACATATCATCAAGTTCATTATGAACTAACCAACTTGCAGAACTTTCTTCTCTATTATGTGATATATGTTCTCTTTGCATTTACATATAGTGCAACCTTTCTTATTTCTTTACCTGTAATACATAATACTCCTGAAATGGATAATTCTATCAGAATGTTTCTGTGCTATAATTTTACAATTATTTTGTGTTTTTTACCATATAAAATTTAGAACTATATATTATTGTAGTTTATATAATAGATAAAAATATAAATTAAATCCCTTAAAAAATAAAATCTGAAGTGTACTAAAATAACTATTAAAATATTTAGTATTCATTTATTCACAATTATTGCATTGTCACTTTTGGCAATGATATAAAAAAAGCCAACGCTTCTTTAATGAAACATAGGCTGGTGAAATTTTTGCTTTTAAAACTTTTTCATTAGTTATTTTTGTTATTAGTAAAGTCTTTGCTATTTTAAATACTAATTTTAATCTATTATTTACACAAAGAAAAATAGCTGTTGAAATTAGTATACATTAACAGC
>DPOH01000281.1 GCA_003539755.1 Clostridium sp. | reverse complement strand
AAATCATAGAAATAGAAAAAAGAGAATATTGATAGATAATAAAATTAAGTCTTGTATAAATTAATTTATCTTTTAAATATTAATTATATTACTTAATTAAATAATGAATGACATATATTATTTTATAAGAATTTATAGATTAAATATAGTTATGATTGCTTATTAATTTTACAGTCTGAAATATTTGAATAAAGATGAATATACCTTATAATTAGAGAAAATATAGTTATAAGGTATTATTATATTATGTTATTATAATATATAATCATAAATAATATATTTTAATTATTAAATGTAAGGAATGGGAGGAATGCATATGAAGATAAGAATTAAGTATTTTGATGATGCTGTAAGGTTGAAGAAAATTGCAAAAGGAAATTGGATAGATGTCTATTCTAATAAGGATGTTTTTGTAAAAGAAGGGGAAAGAGCAATGATTCCACTTGGATTTGCATTAGAACTTCCAGCAGGATGGGAAGCTCACTTAGCACCAAGAAGCTCAACTTTTAAGACTTGGGGAATTATCCAAACCAATCATGTGGGGGTTATAGATGATACATATATAGGAGACAATGATCAATGGCATATGCCTGTATACTGTCTTCAAAGCAAAGATGAAGATAGTAGTGAAGGAAAAGGTACATGGGTAAGAAAAGGTGATAAAATAGGTCAATTTAGAATTATGGAAGTTATGCCTTCAATTGAATTTGAAGAAGTTGAAAGCTTTGGGAATGCAAGTAGAGGTGGATTTGGAACTACAGGAAAAAATTAAGGCAGTTATTAGTTAACAGTGCACAGTTAACAGTTAAGGTAGATTTTGCGAAGCAAAATAAATATAATAAAAAAGCTGGAAGCTTTTTCACCGAAAACTGATAACTGTTACTTGTTAACTGGAATATGTGTAACTTAAAAGAGTATGCTGATAAATTCAACATACTCTTTTTAATATGGTTTGTAATTTAAACAGAAAGTTCTTCCCACTTTTCATAAAGTCCTTCAATAACTTCTTGAATATTTTTAATTTCTTTATTTACTCTTTCGCTTTCAGATGGATTAGAATAAATTTCTTCTTTACATAAGTCTTCTTGAAGTTTTGCTAATTCTTCTTCCTTCTTACTTATTTCATCTTCAATAGACTTTATTTCCTTTTGTTTAGCTTTAGCTTCTTTTTCTATTGCTTTTTTCTTTTTCTTTTCTTCATTTATCTGAGTCTTGGTTTTTCCATTTGCATGTTCTTCATAAGCCTCAAAACGATGTGGGTTTTCTTTCTTTTCAGTGTAGTAGTTATAGTTTCCAAGATATTCATGGACACCATCTTCTTGAAGTTCAAGTATTCTATTTATTACTTTATTTAAGAAATATCTATCATGGGATATAACTATTAATGTACCATCATAACTTAGAATAGCTTCTTCAAGTGCTTCTCTTGATGGAATATCAAGGTGGTTAGTAGGTTCGTCTAAAAGAAGTAGGTTAGATTTTGAAAGCATAAGTTTTAATAAATTAATTCTACACTTTTCTCCACCACTTAATTTATTTATTTCTTTAAATACATCATCACCTTTGAATAAGAATGATCCAAGTGCATTCCTAAGCTGAGTTGTAGTCATTTCAGGGAAATCATCCCATACTTCATCTATGATTGTTTTATCTAAATGAAGATTGGACTGTTCTTGGTCATAATATCCTACATTTACATTGGCACCTAATACTTTTACACCTGAATCAGGTTTTAATTTGTCCATTATTATTTTGAAAAGAGTAGTCTTACCTCGTCCATTTTCTCCAATTAAAGCTATTTTTTCACCTCTTTTTAAATCAAATGAAAGATTTGAGAATAGCTTCTTTTCACCGTAAGATTTAGCAAGTTTTTCAACATGAAGAACATCATATCCACTTTTTACTGAAGCCTCAAATTTGATTTTTGATGCTGACTTTTCTTCATCTGGTGCATCTAAACGTTCCATCTTATCAAGCATTTTTTCTCTGCTTTCAGCTTTTTTTATACTTTTTTCACGATTGAAAGATCTGAATTTTTCAATAATAGCTTCCTGTCTTTTAATTTCTGCTTGTTGAAGATTATAAGCTTTTAATTTAGCATCATGATCTTTTTTCATAAGTTCTAATGACTTTGTGTAAGGTGCATTATAGCAATTTACATGCCCATTAATAACTTGGAATGTGTAATTTGTAACAGAATCTAAGAAAAATCTATCATGGGAAATTACAATTACTGTACCCTTATATGTTTTTAAATATTCTTCAAGCCACTCTATAGCATCTAAATCTAAGTGGTTAGTGGGTTCGTCCAGTAATAGTATATCAGGTTTTAATAATAGTAATTTACAAAGAGCAACTCTTGTTTTCTGACCACCACTTAATGTTGAAATTACTTTATTAAAATCTTCTTCAGTAAAACCTAACCCTTTTACAACACGTGATATTTCACCTTTATATGTATAACCGCCTCTATTTTCATAAAGATCCTGAGCAGTTCCGTAGTCTTTTATTATTTTTTCATGATATGCTGCATTATTCACATCATATGGTTCATTCATTTTTAATTCTAAATCAGCAATTTTCTTTTCAAGTCTTTGAAGGTCATCAAAAACAGATAACATTTCATCATAAATAGTATTGTCTGAATCAAGTGCTAAATGCTGAGAGAGATATCCTAAAGTCTTATTTTTATCTATGAATACTTCACCACTATCTTGGGCAAGTTCCTTAGTTAAAATTTTAAATAATGTTGACTTACCTTCTCCATTGGAACCTATAATTCCAACTTTATCTCCTTCATTAATTGAAAATGTTATATCTTTTAGTACTTCAGTTATTCCATAACTTTTACATATGTTTTTGCAACTTAAAACAATCATTTTTATCCTCCATTAGTTTGTAATACGAAGATTTCTCTAATAATTATACTATTTTATTAATGGTATATCAATTTTAAGGAAAATACTTTATTTGGAATATTGCCAATTTTGATTTATAATTATATTAAATATATTTGGAGGCGTATAAAATAGTGTACGGTAAGAAGATGAGAATTACTGCAAAGAAAGAATTAAAGGAAAAAGAACTATGTATAGCTGGATATGAACTATTCTTAGAGAAAGGGATAGAAAA
>DPOH01000103.1 GCA_003539755.1 Clostridium sp. | reverse complement strand
GCCTTAACCCCTTATCACTTATTATTGAAAATACACTTTTGCCTATCTTTAAATTATTTATATCAATATTTAGCGCTATTGATATATCTTTAATTAATTTATTTATAAATTCCAAGTTCTTACTATATATATTCTTTCCTAAATTAAAGATTTCATTTCCCAAATATATTATAAAAAGTATCAGCAATATGTTTATGAGTGCTATACATAAAGCTCCTGATATCTTTTCTGGTATTTTCAAATTATTCATAAGTCTATATATTGGGGTACAGATTATAGCCATAATTAAAACTAATATAAATGGTTTGAAGTAATATTTTACAAATAAAGTTATGCATGCAAATACGAGAAAACAAATTAATAAAGAAATTAGTTTCTTATATGATGTTAAAATTTTATTCACCCCCAAATATAAATTTATTTTCTATAAATTATATGCATTTTATTTTTTCTTAAAACTTCTGTAAAATTAATACAAAATGAAAAAATCACAAATTTCTAACGGATAATAAAATAACCATTATAAATTTGCGATTCAAATTATATTCTTACAATGAATGTTAAATAATAAAATATTACTGCTGCAGAGAATATTATACTATCAAATCTATCTAAGATACCTCCATGACCTGGTATAAGATTACTATAATCTTTTATACCTACATATCTTTTTATAGAAGAGGCAACTAAATCTCCGAATTGACCAAAAATTCCACATAAGGCTCCTATAAGAAAGTAATGAATTACAGGCATTACATTTGTATATCTTGAAATTATAATACCATATATTCCACTAAATATTGTCGCTCCAACAAGGCCTCCTATAGAACCTTCTATTGTTTTTTTAGGTGATACTTTCGGACATAACTTATGTTTTCCAAAAAGTCTTCCACTATAATAAGCTGCAGTATCTGAAAGCCATGAACCAATAAATATAAGCCATACTAAAAATGCCCCTGATGGTTTAGCGCTTACTAAATATACAGCGCTAAATAATATACCTCCATACATAACTCCAAGTAATGTCAAAGATACATCTATGAACGTATACTCAAGATTTATCACTGGAACAACAAGCAAGATAAACGTAGCTGCAACTAATATATACATCATTTTTTCAAAATCATTATTTATAAGATAATATAAAATCAATAAAGCATACCCAGCTACTGCTACAGGTTTAAATTCTTTTGCTTTAAGTGCATTATAAAATTCCCACATAGCCATTAGAGACAATGCAAAAACAAAGCATTTGAGATATATTCCTCCAAGAAAAATAAAAATTATAAATGGAGCAATCATTGCTGCACCTAAATATCTATTATTAGATTTCAAAGTACAATCTCCTTTCTACTTAACTTTTCCAAAACGTCTATCTCGATTTTGGAAATCGTATATCGCACGTCTTAAATCTTCTTCTTTAAAATCTGGCCAATTTATATTGGAATACCAAAATTCCGAATACGCACACTGCCATAATAAGAAATTACTTAATCTTTGCTCACCAGATGGTCTTATAATTATATCTGGGTCTGGCATTCCACTAGTATATAAATAACTACTTATAAGTTCTTCATTGATATCTTCTTCAGAAATCTTATTTTTATTAATATCTTCTGTAATAAGTTTAAATGCTCTAACTATCTCAGCTCTTCCACCATAATTTAATGCAAAGTTAAGATTAATTGTAGTATTATTTTTAGTAGTTTCCAAAGCCTCATGAAGAGCAACTTGACATTCTTCTGGAAGTCTTGTCATATCTCCTAAGACATTCATTTTTACACCATTTTCATTACATTCTTTTAATTCTTTTTTTAAATATGTAACTAAAAGCTTCATTATACCTCCAACTTCTTCCTTAGGCCTTGCCCAGTTTTCAGTTGAGAATGCATATAACGTTAAGTTTTTAACACCTAATCTAACAGCTTCTTTAAGTACTATTCTAATTGTTTCAACTCCTGCTTTATGTCCCATACCTCTTGGAAGACCTCTTTCTTTAGCCCATCTTCCATTACCATCCATAATTATTGCAATATGATTAGGTATTCTATCCATATCTAATACAATATCTTGATCTTCACTTTTTTTTGATTTAAATAACTTTAACATCATTTCCCCCCTATACATAAGGTAAAGATAATTTATTAATATTAATTAAAAAACCTGCTAAAAGCAGGTCTTTTTTGAGAATTATACAGACATAACCTCTTTTTCTTTTGCTGTTATTATAACATCTATTTCCTTAACTACGGCATCAGTTTTCTTTTGAACTTGATCTTCGCCTTTTTTGATTTCATCTTCTGATATATCAGAATCTTTCTTTAACGCTTTAATCTTATCATTAGCATTCTTTCTTATAGATCTTACAGCTACTTTAGCATCTTCTCCTGTTTTCTTAACCTTCTTAACAAGAGTTTTTCTTGTTTCTTCTGTTAATTCAGGAACAACTAATCTTATAACAGAACCATCATTTGATGGGTTCATACCTAAATCTGATTTTAATATTGCTCTTTCAATATCCTTTAATAATGGTTTTTCCCATGGAGTTATCATAAGTACTCTTGGTTCTGGAGCTGAAACATTTGCCACTTGGCTTAGTGGACACATGCTTCCATAGTACTCAACTTGAATTTTATCAAGCATTGTAGGATTTGCTCTTCCAGCTTTCATTGTCGCTAAGTCTTCTTCTAATACAGAAATTGTCTTACGCATTTTTTCTTCTGCAGTTTTAATAATGTCTTTAATCATGATATACCTCCTATTTTTTTGATACTAATGTACCTATTGGTTCACCGTAAATAGCTTTTTTAATATTTCCAGGTTCATCTAAAGCAAATACAAGTATTGGCATTTCGTTATCCATACATAATGAAGTAGCTGTTGAATCCATAACTTGTAATCCTTGTTCTAATACTTCTATATATGATAGTTTATCATATTTTTTAGCATCTGAATACTTATGAGGATCTTTATCATATACTCCATCAACTTTTTTAGCTAATAAAATAACATCAGCTTCTATTTCAGCTGCTCTAAGTGCCGCAGTAGTATCAGTTGAGAAATAAGGATTACCTGTACCAGCCGCAAATATAACTACTCTTCCTTTTTCTAAGTGTCTCATTGCTCTTCTTCTTATGAATGGTTCTGCTATTTCTTTCATTTCTATAGCTGTTTGTACTCTTGTCTTAACACCTTCTTGTTCTAATGAATCTTGAAGTGCTAAAGCATTAATGCAAGTAGCCATCATTCCCATATAATCGGCAGTAGTTCTGTCCATACCTTCACCACTTCTGCCTCTCCATATGTTTCCTCCGCCGACAACAGCACCTACTTCAACTCCCATGTCAACAAGTTCTTTTATTTCTAATGCAATTCTCTTACAAACATTAAAATCAAACCCGAATCCATTTGTCCCAGCTAAAGCTTCTCCTGAAAGTTTTAATATTACTCTCTTGTATTTACATTCTGACATTTTAAATTACCTCCTGATATATTAAAAAGCTCATATTAATTTTTATGTATATTTTCAAAAAAAGAGAACACAAAGTGTTCTCTCTTTAGTTGAAAACTATTTACCCATTTGTGCAGCAACTTCAGCAGCAAAGTCTACTTTTTCAACTTCGATTCCTTCTCCTCTTTCATATCTAACGAATCTTGTTATAGAGATTGGAGAACCTACTTCTTTAGATTTTTCTGCTAAGAACTTAGCAATTGTCTTGTCGTTATCTTTAACCCAAAGTTGATCTAAAAGACAAACTTCTTTGTAGTACTTCTTAATTCTACCTTCTACCATTTTTTCAACGATATTTTCTGGTTTTCCTTCATTTAAAGCTTGAACTCTGTAGATTTCTTTTTCTTTTTCAATTGAAGCAGCATCTACTTGATCTTCGCTTAAGAATAATGGGTTTGCAGCAGCTATTTGCATACATACTTCTTTAGCAACTTCGTCTAAAACGTCGCTATTAGTATCGCATCCTAATTCTACTAAAACTCCGATTCTTCCACCACCGTGGATGTAGCTCTTAACTATTCCGTTTTCAATAGAGAATCTAGTGAATCTTCTGATAGTCATGTTTTCACCTAATTTAGCGATTAATGCTTTTAAAGCATCAGCAACAGTTGTATCTGCATCGAACATTTCGTTTGATAAAGCTTCAACGTTTGCAGGGTTCTTTTCAACTACCATTTGAGCTAATCTATCAGCAAATGCTATAAATTCGTCATTTGCAGCAACGAAGTCAGTTTCACAGTTGAATTCTAAAACTGCTCCAGCTTTCTTATCTTCTGAAATATATGTCTTAACTATACCTTCAGCAGCAACTCTTCCTGATTTTTTAGCTGCATCTGCAAGTCCTTTTTCTCTTAAGAATTCGATAGCCTTATCGATATTTCCTTCAGTAGCAACTAGAGCTTTTTTACAATCCATCATTTTAGCTCCAGTCATTTCTCTTAGTTCTTTAACTAATTGTGCACTTATATTTGCCATTATAAATTCCTCCTCAATATTAAAAAGTAATCCGTATAATTTAGTAAAAGGGCAACTGAAGTGGCCTTCACTCACCCTTTTGTATATCTAAATTATTCAGCTAATTGTTCGCCTTGTCTTCCTTCGATAATAGCGTCAGCCATTTTAGCAGTTATTAATTTAACAGCTCTGATAGCATCATCGTTACCTGGGATTACGTAATCAACTTCTTCAGGATCGCAGTTAGTATCTACGATAGCAACTACTGGTATTCCTAAAATTTTAGCTTCTGATATAGCATTCTTTTCTTTTCTTGGGTCAACTACGAACATAGCTCCAACATTTGAAGCATCTAAGTTTCTGATACCTCCAAGATTCTTTTCTAACTTTTCTAATTCTCCCTTTAATTTAATAACTTCTTTCTTAGGAAGAACTTCAAAAGTTCCATCTTCTTGCATCTTTTCGATTTCTTCTAATTTTCTGATTCTGCTCTTGATAGTAGTAAAGTTTGTTAACATTCCACCTAACCATCTATTGTTTACGAAGTGCATGTTACTTCTTACAGCTTCTTCTTGGATAGCTTCTTGAGCTTGTTTCTTAGTTCCTACGAATAATATATCTTTACCTTCTGCAGCTACTTCTTTTATGAAGTTGTAAGCTTCTTCAGCTTTCTTAACTGTTTTTTGTAAATCTATTATATAGATTCCGTTTCTTTCTGTGAAGATATATGGAGCCATTTTAGGATTCCATCTTCTAGTTTGGTGTCCGAAATGTACACCTGCTTCTAATAATTGTTTCATTGATATTACTGACATTTTGTTACCTCCTTGGTTTTTACCTCCACTATCTTTAGCTCATAAATTCCCTCTAAAATAGAGTCACCATATTTATGAATTGGATAGTGTGTGTATTTGTTACCTTAGATAGTATATCACAAGGTATCTATCCTATCAACAAAAATTTTTCTTTTTTTAATGCTTTATGTCAAAAGATATCATACTATACTTCTATACAAATATAATTATTATTTATCATAGTAAATATATAACAAGCTACTCTTAAAACATTACAATTTATATATTTAACATTTATAATATTTCTATACAAAAAAATAGCAGTTTTAATAATATTTTTATTATTAAAACCACTATATGGTGTCACAAGAATTATTTTATTCCTTTTAATTCTTCTATTAGCTTTTCATTTAGAATTCTAATATATGTACCCTTCATTCCAAGAGAACGCGATTCGATAACTCCTGCACTTTCAAACTTTCTTAAAGCATTTACTATAACACTACGAGTTATTCCAACTTTATCTGCTATTTTAGATGCGACAAGTAATCCTTCATTACCGTTAAGTTCATTAAATATATGTTCAACTGCTTCTAATTCTGAATACGAAAGAGTTCCAATTGCAAGTTGCACTACTGCTTTCTTTCTCGCTTCTTCCTCTAATTCATCCTGCATTGCTCTAAGCATTTCCATTCCTACAATTGTAGCACTATATTCAACTAACACTAAATCATCATCAGTAAATGCATTGCCAAATCTAGCAAGTATCAGCGTTCCCAATCTCTCCCTGCTTCCAATAATAGGAACTATTGTGGATAATTTATCTACTTTTTTACACTTTCCTATTTCTTCAAAAACACATCTACCTTCATTAGGAACATTGGCTATGGTTTCATTTGTATTAAGAAGAGTCTTATTATAATCCTCAGGAAATCTTTTATCTTCGATTACCTTCTTCATAGCCTCACATTCAAAATCTTTTCCAAATGTATATCCAAGCACTTTACCTTTCCTGCTTATTATGTAGACATTACACTCTAAAACTTCACTTAAAAGCGTACATATATCTTGAAACACTACCGGCTCTGTACCAGATTTTTGTAAAATCTTATTCAGCATCCTTGTCTTATTTAATAGTGATGACATAATTTATCCTCCTAGGCAACTTCTAAAACATAAAAAGTAACATAATTGTTTGAAAATTCATATTTTATTGAATTATTTTACAAATATCCATTTACCTAAGTTTAACATAGAAATTTTGGGTTTTCAACAGTATTTTAAGCAGTTTCGACAAAATTGTATATAACTATAAAATTATGTCATCTAACTTATATTTAATTTTCTTCTTTATTTTCCTCTTTTATTTCTTCTTTATATCCACATTCACTGTTTGAACATTGAATATACTTACCCTTTGATTTTGAATATTTTAAAACCATATATGAATTACATTTAGGGCATTTTTCCTTTACTGGTTCATACCAGCTTACAAAATTACACTCTGGATAACCTGAACACCCGAAGAACTTCTTTCCTTTTTTACTTTTCTTAGCTACTATAGGCTTTCCACATTCAGGACATGGAACATCTAATTCCTCAACTATTGGTTTTGCATTCTTACATTCTGGGTATCCAGGACACGCCAAGAATTCACCATAACGGCCTCGCTTTATAACCATCATTCGTCCGCATTTTTCACACTTTACATCGCTGACTTTGTCTTCAATAACTACCTTTGATATTTCCTTTTCAGCCTTATCTATAGCTACCTTTAATGGTTCAAAGAATTCTCCAACAACTTTAGTCCACTCCTCTTTACCTTCTTCAACATTATCAAGCTTTCTTTCCATATCAGCTGTAAAATCAACATCTACTATCTGCTTGAAATATTCTCCTAAGATATCATTTACAATTTCGCCTAGTTCTGTTGGTATTAAATTTTTCTTTTCACGTACAACGTAATTTCTTCCTAGCAAAGTAGATATTGTAGGCACATAAGTACTAGGTCTTCCTATTCCCTTTTCCTCCAAAAGCTTTACAAATGATGCTTCTGTATATCTTGGAGCTGGCTGTGTAAAATGTTGGCTTCCTTCAAGCTTTGCAGTCTTTAATTCTTCATTTTCTTCTAACACTGGAAGTGTAACAGAATTTTCATCTTCTTCATTAGAATACTCATACACTTTCATAAAACCATCAAAATTTATAACCGATCCAGATGCTTTAAATTTATAATCTCCATTCATTATATCTATTGAATTTGTATCTAATTCACACGAAGACATCTGACTAGCAACAAATCTTTTCCATATAAGCGAATACAACTTATATTGTTCAGGTGTAAGATTTTCTTTTGCTATTTCTGGAGTTATCTCAACATAAGTTGG
Source organism: Clostridium sp. (assembly GCA_003539755.1). Taxonomy (GTDB): domain Bacteria; phylum Bacillota; class Clostridia; order Clostridiales; family Clostridiaceae; genus Clostridium. The sequence continues at coordinate 3,786 of DPOH01000103.1, read as the reverse complement.
TCTTATAGCTTCATGAGCATCTTGAATATTCTTCTTTCCTTTATATACTCTTTTATTAGCAGGTAAATATTCTTTTCCATAAGTATTTTCAATAAAGTCCATAGCTTTTGCTTGTGCTTCATCTGCTATTCTAACAGAATCTGTTCTCATATAAGTTATTAAACCTACAGTTCCAAAACCTTTTACTTCTACACCTTCATAAAGAACCTGCGCAACAGACATTGTTTTCTTAGTATTATAATTTAACTTTTTATTGGCATCCTGTTGAAGTGTACTTGTTGTAAATGGAGGTAATGGATTTCTATTCTTTTTCCCCTTCTTTATAGCTTTAACTACAAAGCTTCCTCCTTCAAGTTCTTTTATTATATTGTTTGCAGTTTGTTCATCTGCAATTTCTATTTTACTACCCTTATATGTTGATAATCTTATAGGGAATTTTTTTCTTTCCTTCTTAAGTATACAATCTATTGACCAATATTCCTTAGGAATAAATTCCTTAATTTCCTTTTCTCTATCACATATAAGTTTTAAAGCTGCAGATTGTACTCTTCCTGCACTCAACCCCCATTTTACATTTTTCCAAAGAATAGGACTTATTTCATATCCCACTAGTCTATCTAACACTCTTCTAGCTTGTTGTGCATCCACTAAATCAAGGTTTATTTTACGCGCTTCTTTTATAGACGCTTTTACTGCTGTTTTAGTAACCTCATTAAATACAATTCTACAAGTTTCATCCTCAGCTATTTTTAAAATATTTGCTAAATGCCAAGAAATTGCTTCTCCTTCTCTATCAGGGTCGGTTGCAAGGTAAATTTTATCTGCTTTTTTTGCAGCTTTTCTTAGTTTATCAATCAATTCACCTTTTCCTCTTATAGTAATATACTTTGGAGTATAATTATTTTCTACATCAACACCCAACCTACTTTTAGGAAGATCTCTAACATGACCCATAGAAGCCTCTACAATATAGTTCTTTCCTAAATATTTGCCAATTGTTTTTGCTTTTGCTGGCGATTCTACAATTACAAGTTTTTGACCCATAGCTAACTTCATAAAATTATGAAGTATTCACCCCCTATATACTTTAAATTATTTTTATATAATAATTTCCAGGCAAACAAATTATTTGATTTTTAATCTGCATTTCAAATAACAATGCATATAGAGCACCTTTATCCACAGATGTGTTCTTGAAAATATCATCTATATGTATAGGTGTATCAGATAATATATCTAATATATCACTTTTTTCTGGTGTAAAATCCATAGGTGTTACATTAACATGATCAAAATTTAATAACTGTCTAAAATTTTCTATAGTTGAAAATGCCTCTACACCTTCTCTATTAATCAAATTATTCGAGCCTTCTGCTCCACTATAAAATATTGAGCCTGGAACCGCGATAACTCTTTTATCTTGTTTCAATGCTAAGTCTGCTGTTATAAGAGAGCCACTTTTTTCTGAAGCTTCTATCACTATTACAGTATCAGCCAAACCACTTATTATTCTATTTCTCTGTGGAAAATTATAAGAATTTGGTTTAGTACCAGGTAAATATTCAGATAACAGCACACCTTTTTCTTGTATTTTTGAAAAGAGCATTTTATTTTCATATGGATAGGTTCTATCGAGTCCACATCCCATTACAGAAATATTTACACCCCCGTTTTCCAAGGCTGTTTTATGTGCAATGGAATCTATTCCTCGTGCACCTCCGCTTATAAGCGATATATTATTAGTAATAAGCTCCTTTGTCAAGAGTTTTGTTGATGCAAATCCATATTTTGAACATTTTCTTGCCCCGACAACTGCTACTGATTTTTTATTTATAACCTCAATATTTCCCTTAAAAAATAAATGGAAAGGCTTTTGTAAAATCCCATCTAATTTGTCTCTATACAAAGGATTAACGCCAGTTATATATTTTATATTATTTTTATATAATTGCTCTTCTAACTTCTGTACTTTTTCATAGAAATCGCTTTTCTTATATTTTTTTAATTTTTTTGAAATTATATTATCACTATTAACTATATCCTCATAATTATTGTAAATATTTTCACTTTTTTCATATGTATCTATCAATTTATATTTCATTCGATTACTTATCTCAAGCATTATAAACCATAAATCATAATTCATAGATAAAATCCTTCCTATATAATTTCTCCATTAATATTTTTTCTATAACTAATAGCTTCTAAAATATGTTCTTCTGAAATATCATACTTATCATCAATATCAGCTATAGTCCTCGCTAATTTGACTATTTTCCCATACCCTCTAAGAGACATTTTTGTATTGTTATAATAATACTTTAAAATCTCAGAACATTTTCTGTTTATTTTACATATTTCAAAAATATCTTTTCCTTTTATTTCAGAATTATATCTATACTTTGTATATTTAAATCTTTTTTCCTGAATAAATCTTGCTTTCATTACATTTTCTTTCATGACTTTTGATGCATAAGAATCTTCCTTATAATTAATTTCATCATAAGCCAGTCTTGGTACAAAATTCAGAATATCAATTCTATCAAGTAATGCATTTGAAAATTTTTTAGAGTATTTTTTAATAATATCATTGCTATAAAACGAATTTTCTAAACATATATCTTCTCTATTTAATTCAGTTGGATTAAAAGCTCCTATAAGTAAAAAGTCGCATGGCATTGTATATGAACCACTCACTCGATTTATATTAATACATTTTTCTTCTAGTGGTTCCCTCAAAGCTTCAAGTACTTCTTTTTTAAATTGTAATATTTCATCCAAGAATAAAACTCCATTATGTGCTAATGTTATTTCTCCTGGTGCTATTTCTTTTCCTCCTCCAATAAGTGCTGCTCTTGTAGTTGTATGATGAGGTGATCTAAATGGTCTTCTAGTTATATTTTTATCACCATTCATAATTCCTGCCACACTATATATTTTAGCAATTTCAATTAATTCTTCTTTACTCAAATCTGGCATTATTGATATAAGTGCTTTTGCCAACATGGTTTTTCCACAACCAGGGTCACCATATAAAATTATGTTATGCTTTCCTGCCGCTGCAATTTCTAATGCTCTTTTAGATGAATAATTCCCCATTATCATTCCAAAATCAACATCTGAATCACATTCTTCTACCTCTTCCTTTATCTCTGCCTTTATTGGCAGAATATCGTTAAATTTAAGAAATGAAATCACTTCATTTAAATTCCTAAAAGGATAATATTCACCCTCATCAAAATAAATGCTTTCTTTCATATTATCAAAAGGAAATATAAATTTTTTTATTTTTTCACGAATTCCTTGAACTATTATTGGTATTGTTCCCTTAATACTTTTTAATTCTCCAAATAGAGATAATTCTCCAAAGACTATGTATTTATTCATATTATTTTTTTCAATCTGTCCACTCTCCATAAGTATTCCTATTGCCATTGGTAGATCAAGTAAAGATCCTATCTTTCTAATATCTGCAGGCGCAAGATTAATAGTAATTCTTCCAAGCGGAAATTCATAACCCGAATTTACTATTGCAGCTCTTACTCTTTCCTTTGCTTCTTTTACAGAAGCATCAGGAAGCCCCACAATTATAAATTGTGGAAGTCCCTTTTCAATGTCAACTTCAACATCAATCAAAAAACCTTCAAGTCCGTTATGAGTTGCACTTATTATTTTAACTGCCATTTATATATCACCACCTTATGAATGATTATAGACATTCAAATAATTTTTAATTCCATAATTATTCAAAAACATTTAATTTGATTAATTTTTTTCATACAGTCA
>DPOH01000019.1 GCA_003539755.1 Clostridium sp. | reverse complement strand
TTTTAGAAGTGTTTACTTTACAACCATCAGTATCTTTAATTATATTAGCACCATTATTAAATGTTACTTGTGCAGCAGTATTTCCATCAAGATTTGTAACAACAAGTTGATTGAATGGTATTTCAATATTATTTGCATCAAATGCAAGCTTAAATTCTCTATTCATAAGACGTTTTGCTTGATATAAAAACCCTTCATCTACATTTGCTGCAATTCTTAAATCAACACTTGAACTTCCAAGATTTTGTACTCCAAGATATACAGGTGCTACTTGGAATACATCAGGATACTTCTTTTGAATATATGGAATAGTCTTACTTATTACTTCTTCAGCTTCTTCAATTGATTGATTGTAACTCATCCCTATGTCACATACAGCAACACTATGTCTTCTTGAAAGGTTTTGTACATTATTTATATCACTATTATTTACAATTTGAATGTTTCCACCAACATCAAGAAGCTGTGTTGTTCTTATTCCTATTTTAGCTACTGTTCCTCTAAATCCATTTATAGTAACAATATCACCTACATTTAGTTGTCCTTCAAAAATAAGAAATATTCCTGCAATTATATCGTAGATTATATGTTGAGCACTAAAACCTACAATTAAACTGGCTAATCCTACACTGGCAAATAGTGCAGTCATATTTACACCAAGTATGCTTAAGCTTACTATTATACCTACTAAAACAGCTCCATAACTTATTACACTTTCAAGTAATACCTTTAATGTTTCCTTATGACGATTTTCGAAATGAATAAACTTAAATATAATTGTAGTTACTGTACGAATTATGTATACAGCTATAAATATAAGTATTATTGCTATTAACTTATCTGAGCTTTTTAACACGTTCTCTACCATTTTATTAAACTGCCCTGTATAAGTTGCCATTATTTCTGTCACATCACCTTTTGATGAATGATTTGCAAAGGGTATATAATGAGGATGTGTTGCGAAAAATAATATTATTATACCTAGTACTGATAAAATAATCCTTTTAGCTGTTAATTTGTTTATACTTTTTTGCATTTTAATTTTATCTCCTTGTCTGTCTATTTACTTATTGACCATGCAAAACTATTCTTCTTTGGCAAAACATAATTATCTGTTCCATCAATAGAAGTAACTTCAGCCATATATTCCCCTGGTTTTGTTGCAGAATTACCTTCTACATTAAAGTTTAGAAAATCTCCTGGCACAATATTTCCCAATACAACATCTACAGTATGTTTATTATCATCATACTTATAATCCTTTTTCCCATTCCACTCTAATGTAACCTCACGAGGATTTATTACCCATGATACTGTCTTTTCTTCATCATTTCCATCAGACCATTCGTAATTTTTAGTATTATTTAGCTTAATCTTAATTTGATAAGTTCCTGCATCCCTTGCAGACATTGTTCCAAAATACTTAAAATCACCATCATCTATGAATTTTGGAGACTGCATTTTACCATTATAAGTGGTTTCTTCTATTAATGGTACTGGTGGATTAATAATCTTTTTATTAATCTTTATTTTAAAATCACCTATATAAGGTTCATAGCCTTCTTTAGATACCTTATAATATACAGTATATTCACCTGCATCTTTGTATTCTGGAACTTTATCTAAGTCTATTTTATCTATACTTTCACCGTACTTAATAACTGCACCTTCAGGAATATTCTGCAAATCTCCAGAATGTTCTCTTCCATCATAAATTCCCTCATAACTCCTAGAAGAAATTTCAAACTTTTTAATCTCCTCTTTTTCATCTTTAGATTTATTTTCAGTTTTTGGGGCCTGTACTTTAACATCTTTAGCCTCTTTTTTCTTTTCTTCTTTATTATTAGTGGGAAGAATTTCATTAGTAGGAGGTAAAGCATCATAAGCAGTCTGTGATTCTTCAAAAGTATCTTCATATTGACTCTCTACTTGTACCATATCCAAATTATTATTAGAATATGAATTACCTACCCCTACAGATGCGACACATAATGCAAGAGCTGAAACTGCAGTTCCCATAGATGTGCCAATTGCAAGTGCAGAAGTTTTACCTATTATTTCTTGTTGAATTGAAGATACATCTGATGAAGTTTTTGAGGAATTAAAATTATTTGTTGTATTTGTCGTGTTATTTGTTTGATTATTTTCTTCAGTACTTGATCCATTAGAAAATTCTTTACTATAATCAATCTCTTTTTTTATGGGATTAAATTCACTCTCATGTAAAAACTCACTACTTAAACTATTAAATTCACTATTTCTAAATTTAAGTTCTATATTGTCAAATTCCTTCATTGTCTCTCCATTATATATTTATTATCAAAATTAACTATTATATAACAATTCTTTTTAATATATCTGTAATAATAATTTTGATTCCATATTATTCCTTTACAAGAATGTCTACAGTATGTGCACTTGCCCCTAAAAGTTCAGGTCTTTCGCAAGTTGAAAGATGATAATCCATAAATATTTTAAATGTTTCATCATCCATATCACGTAATATATGTCTTATGTAATCTGCTGGCCCATCTGCAGCCACTATCTTAATTCTATTAAGACCTGCACCATCCTTAATATCATTAATATCTTCAAGTCTTACATAGTCATACAAATCCTCTGGCTTAGATAAAACATGAAAATCTTCTGTAACTTTGCCTTCTGCAATAGACTCTTTAATATGATTTTCCTTAAATCCATATGTAATAATACTGTATTCATTCATTAAATAAGCAACTAAAATTACTCCACCTTTTTTAGTGACCCTTTTTGCCTCACTAAGTGCTTTAATTTTATCTTCAATAGTATATAAATGATACATTGGCCCAAATACTAATGTAATGTCAAAAGATTCTTCTTTAAATCTAGATAAATCAAGTGCTGTTCCTTGATATGCCTTAACCGAACTCTTTTTAGCTTTTAACATTCCCAAATTATGCTTAACAAGCTCTACTGCAGTAACATCATAACCTTCATTGGCAAGTTGAACTGAATATCTTCCAGTTCCAGCTCCAACATCTAGAATCTTTACATCTTTATTGTCACCTATACATTCATGAATATATTTCATAGAAGTTATATATTCTACCTGCCCATGTCTTCTGGTAAGCCTTTTGTCTTCACAAAATTTATTATAATGCTTCTCTAATTC
>DPOH01000181.1 GCA_003539755.1 Clostridium sp. | reverse complement strand
TAACATTACCATTAAATCCACCATTCCATTCTTCATTCTTTTGGAATTCAACGCCGTAGTCTTCATCAGTAACTTCATCCTCATGTGAATCCATACTGTATTCAGTTATTTCAGGAATGCTATCTCCTTCATATGATGCTAAGAATCCAAATTCAACTGTTTGATCTGGTTCTAAATCTTGAGGCCATCCAGCATTTTTAATTACATATTCGCCATTTTCTTGTGATTCTATTTCACCATTCCAAATTTGCTTTATAGTTCCATCATATTTGAATTTTAAAGTCCAATCATTTATTGTTTTATCAGTATTATTAGTTATTTTAACTGTTTCCTTAACGTTATTTCCCCATGATTGATCTATCTTTGCACTAAGTGAAATTGAATCATCATCTTTTTCTGAATCTTTTGAAGAATCAATTTCATCATTATATAATGCTTCAACTTCTTTAGATGTTAATGCTGTATCAAAGAATGAAACATTATCAAATTTTGCAGAAGCTATATCCGCATCACTCCATATATTACCGCTTCCTACTGTGACATCTTTCATTTTAGATAAAAAGTCATTTTCAAAACATTGAGATATATCTTTATCTGCTCGTGAAACTTCTTCGCCATTAACATATACTACTATACCATCTTTATTAACTGTATAAGTCATATACTGCCAAGTGTTGCTTTCAAGAGGTTTAGCTATTTCAGTTGCATCTGCAAAAGCACCATTTGCATTAATTCTTCCATATAAATTAGCACTGATTCTTGTTATAGGATAAGCGCCACCATCATTAGCTTCAAATAATGCACTGTGTTCAAAGTAATTAGGATCATCTTTATCAATATTTACCCACATACCAACTGTATATCCATCAGCTGTAATACCACTGAATGTATCACTTGGAAGTTTTAGATAATTTTCTCTAAGGGCACCTTTACTATTTGATATGCTTAATACGCTACCTCTTTCATTATCATTTTCTATTGATGCTGAACCTACTAAAGATGCATCACCATCTTTGCTACCTGTGCTAGATAAACCTACTGATGCGCCAGTAGTATTAAATTCATATTTATATATAGGATTTAATGTAAATTCATCTAATTTACCTTCTACAGTAACATTAAATGTTTTTGTAGTTTCTGATGAACCTTTTGATATAGTCGCAGTTAATGTGATATTTTTATCTTCACTTCCTCTAGTAACTTGTCCATCTGAAGTTATTACACTTTCATCACTAGACTTCCATGTAATTGAAGTATCATATGCTCCAGTAGTTTTTAAATCAATATCATTTCTTGTAATGCTTGGTATAGCATTATTTAAAGAATTAGCTGCATAATTAACAGATTTTTGATCATCTAATTCTAATTTACTTCCCCATATACACTCATTATTATTACCTATAGCAGAGAATGTCATAACTTTATTATCATATGCTGATTCGTCTTGTTGCTTGAAGAATACACCATGATATGTTGTTCCATCAATAACAGCATCCATATAGTATGTTCCATCTTTCATGCTCCAAGTACCATTAATATCACCTGTTATTGTGAAATCATCATTTAACTTAACATTTAATGTGTCAATCATTGCAGATGTATTTGCTGTTCCATGATTTATAAATTGATAGTTTCCAACTATTTCATCCTTTGAATATCCATTTTCAGATATTTTATCACCACTATTTTCATAAGGTGCTACGCAAGGCCATCCTTCTTCATTAATAAACATCTGATGAACTCTTACTTCATGAGTTTCTGTACCATCATTAAATCTCTGGTGATATACAAGGTACATCTGTCCATCATCATCAATAAATGATGAATTATGTCCTGCGGCTTTATATCCTACATCCTGACAATCAAATTTATAATTACCTATTAATTTTATACCATAGCCTGCATTGTCAACGTTTCCAGGTAGTGCAGCATTATTTCCTGCCGCATCAAGATAAGGTCCTTCTGGATTCTTTGATCTAAATAATCTTATATTATATCCGCCATTAGCTGCAAGTCCTGCATATGAATTATATAAATAATAATATCCTGTATTTTTGTCATATACAATGTCTCCACCTTCACCAGACTTAGTATATCCTCCACTTATTCTAGTACCAAAATATCTATCAGTTATATTTAATGAATCAGAATTTTCATTAACATCGCCAGGATATATTGGTTTACCTGTTGTCGGATCTAATTGTAATATATAAGTTCCTCCAGACCAAGAACCATAGTTCATCCACATCTTACCATCAGCATCCCAGAATATTTCAGGATCAATTGCATTTGGTGCATAGCTTGTATTAAATGCGCCTGAGCTTGAAAACCAATTTGGATTTGTTCCGCCAATTGTACCATTATCAATTAAATCTTTTATATTTGTATTTTCATAATTTGTATTTATGCTGCTCTTATCATCATGTGCATCATTTTTTGTAAATCCAGAATAAATGATAGTATCTACATAAGTATATGGACCTTCTATATTTTGAGAAACTGCATAACCTATACATGAACGCTTATAAGTAGAAGATGTACAATAATACATCATGTACGCACCACTTGTACCATCTTCATTAACATAGTTATCATTCCATACAACACATGGAGCCCATACAGCATACCCACCTTTACAATCTGAATCGTTTTCGCCAGCCCATGCAAAAGAGCCTGCTAAATTTTTAGATAAGTCACCAAAAATAGCATTATTAGGTGTAGTATAGCTATTACTGAACTTAGTCCAGTTCTGCAAATCATTTGATTTAGCTGCTTCTATATGCGATCCAAAAACATAATACTCATTTCCAGCTTTAATAATAGAAGGATCATGTACTGAAGTACGCTGTTTAACTTGTACAGACTGATTTTTTTCATTTAAATCACTATTTGAAACTGCCTGGACATCTCCTGACACATTTTGTGCAAATACAAGCTGTGGGCTTAAAAATGTGGCTGACATCATTCCAGCTAGTGCACAAGAAACAACTATATTGGCCTTTTTTCTTAACATAATATAACTCCCTTATCCATAAATTTGTATATTTTACATAAAATATATCTATTTTTATTATACTGGTATTAGATATTAAGTCAATAGCTTGTACGTACTTTATTTGATTTTTTTACCAAAAAATATATATTCGTTCAAATTTTCAATCCTGTACGCACATATAGTATGGTTAGTATTAATAATTTTCTACTTAAAAAAGCATTTGTTCATGATGAAATATAGCTAAATCTACATGAACAAATGCATAATCATAGTAAGGTTAAGTAATTCATATTTATCTTCAAAATGATAATAAAAAGTAGAACGTTCAATTTCAGCAGTTTTACAAATATCAGTAACCCCAATTTTTTCAATACTTTTTACTTTCATTAAATCTTTCATCTGCTCTGCAATCCAAAGTTTCATATTAGGTTTCATAAAAAGTGCCTCCTTATAATACATAATATCAAATGTGTCTAATTTTGCTACATAATTATATATTTGTAGCAAGACATTTGCAACATCATGTGAGATTATAATTACATCAAAAAGAAAGCGAGATGAAAAACAAATGCATTTTACAGGAACAGTATATAGAAATCCATATTGGCCAACTGAGCCATTACTTGAGGTAACGCAAGGTTGCACACATAATTCATGCAAATTCTGCACAATGTACAAAGATGTACCTTTTCGTATGTCCCCTATAGAATGGGTGGAAGAAGATTTACAGGAGCTTGCAGAAATTTATCCAGATGCTGAAACAATCCAGCTTGTTGGTGCAAACCCACTTTGCATGAAATTTGAATACCTAGAACGTATTTTAGATTTAGTAAATAAATATCTTCCTAAAATGAAATTTATTTATCTAGCAGGAAGAGTGACTGATCTTAAAAACAAAACAGTAGAACAATTAAAAATATTAAAAGAAAAAGGAATGAAAGAAATCAGCCTTGGAGTTGAAAGTGGTGATGACTGGACATTAGATAGAATCAATAAAGGATATCATGCTAAAGATATTATTGAGCAGTGCCATAAGCTAGACGAAGCTGGAATACTTTATTGGATGACATTCTTAGGTGGCGTAGCTGGTAAAGAACATAGTCATGACCATGCAGTAAATTCTGCGAAGATATTCAGCGAATGCAATCCATATATGGTTGGAACTGGTGGACTGACTCTTTTCCCAGGAACACCACTGCTAGAAGAAGCACAAAGAGGAGAATTTACTCCACTTAATGAAAAAGAATTGCTTGTTGAACTTAAAACATTTATTGAGAACTTAGAAGTTGATTGTAATTTTATTACACATCATACAGTTGCAACAAACCTTTCTGGCCTAAACTTAAAGAAGCATAAAGAATTAATTCTAGAAAAACTTACTGATGAAATATATAATATAGATGAATTTAGACTATCTATATATAGAAAAATGAAGAGAACTCTTTAATACATTTCATTACTTTATATGCCTCAAAGCATTGCTATAACTTAAGTCTATCATTTAAGAAAACTATAATTTTCTATATAATTAAAAATGATGCCAATCTGCTAAAAGTAGCATGTTGGCATCATTTTTGCGTAAAAAATATACATTAATATTTAATATTTATATTTCCATTAAGGACAAATAGAATCCCATTACATGCACCATTTACTGATGAAATATATTCTTCTACTTCAAGGATTCTGAAATAGGATTTTTCTCCTATAATATTTTGATTTTTTATATCGATAGCTTTAATAATTGGATATGCTTCATAAAGCAATTTAACATCTTCTTGTATCATGTACTGCACTCCTGCTTCTTATATTTTCTGCTGTTACATATATATTTTAGTGCCTATGCAGAATAAAATATATATAATTTTAATTTTTTCATATATATTTATGTGACTTAGTCACACATATTAATTTAAACTTTCATGTATAGTATTGATTGTCAAGCGACACATATTCAAAATAGATAGAATTAATTAGAGAGGTGTAATATGTTATCTAAAAAAGTGGCTATATTGGTCGAGGCCTTTATACCTTAGTCATATACTTATATCATAGTGATATATATTAGTATGATATATATACATATTTAAATAAGAAAAAGGTGATACTATGGCAAAGGCCAACAAGACAAGATATGCCCTTCTAGGAGTACTAAGCTATCAGCCATCATCAGGATATGACATAAAGAAAATCTGTGATAATAGTATAGGATACTTTTGGAATGAAAATTATGGACATATCTGTCCTGTATTAAAACAGCTTGAAAGTGAAAATTTAATTACTAAATTTGTTAAAGAAACTGAAGGACATCCTCAGAAAAACATCTATTCTATAACTG
>DPOH01000223.1 GCA_003539755.1 Clostridium sp. | reverse complement strand
AACTTTACACTATCATATAGTAAAAGGGGGGCTGTATATGAAAATAAGAATAGCAAAAGTAGAAGATGCAAAAGAATTGGTTTCTATTTATAAATATTATGTTGAACACACTGATATAACTTTTGAGTATGATACGCCAACAATTGAAGAATTCTCAGATAGAATAAAAAACACTTTAAAGAAGTATCCTTATATTGTTGCTGAATGTGAAGATACCCATAATATTATTGGTTATGCTTATGCAGGGGCATTTAAGACAAGACGTGCCTATGAGTGGTCTGTAGAAACTTCTATATACGTAAAGCATGGAACAGGGAAACATGGGATTGGTACTATGCTTTATAATGAGCTAGAAAAATATCTTAAACTTATGAATATCATAAATGTTAATGCGTGTATTACATACCCAAATGAAATAAGCGAATCATTTCATAAGAAATTTGGATATAAAACTGTGGCTCATTTTACTAAGTGCGGTTATAAGTTTGGAAAGTGGAAAGATATGATTTGGATGGAAAAGATGATAGGAGAGCATGTAGATAATCCTTGTGATATTCGTTTATTTCCTGATATAAAATAGAATGAGGATAATAGTTTAATCTTTATTTTATTCTTTTAAGATTAATACTAACATAAGTATGTTATAAAAAGCAGGATAAAAGTATATGAAATGAAGTGGTAAGTTAATATAGACAGGTTTTTTAATGAATGAAGATATGCAGATATTTAGCAGATAGTAATAAGTAAGTTTAATGGTAGATAAGTTAGTGGAGATATATGTATGGATAAACTGGAAAAATGTATAAATAAGAAATATGATTGTTATTGCAATAAATTAAGAGAATGCAAAGAATGCGATGGAAATCATATTTTAGATGGTAAATGTGAGCTTGGAACAGCTGATTTTTGTACATGCAGAAGATGTGGAAATGCAGTTAGAAGTGATGGGTATAAATACTCAGAAGAGAGCAACTAATAAAACTAAATATAATTTATTAGAAAAATACTGAGCAGTACTATTGAGATAAATAGTACTGCTATTTTTATTGTTATGAAGTTAGAGTAATTGATATACATTAATAAATCCATATCTTTTGGGGTAAAAATCTATTAACATTTTTAATACTTTCAAGTTATTATTTATATTAAAAATTACTATATTACACGGTAATACAAATTGTTGGGTGTTATAAGAAGTTAATAAGTAGAGTTAAATTGCTCTAATACTTTTTTACGCCTGTATTCTAGGGGGGATATGTTGAATTTTTCCTTAAATACACATGCAAATTTACTTTGATTTAAATAGCCGACTGCTTCTGAAATCTTTGATATAGAAAGTTTGGTGCTTTCAAGCATTTTTGCCGCAGTATTCATTCTTGCTTCACGTAAATATACAGAAATGTTTTGACCATATACACCTTTAAAATAATTTTTCAGACTCGTCTCACTTATGGAAAAAATTTGTGCAAGTTCCTTGACTGGATGATGATGCTTTAAGTCAGATGTTATTAATTGTTCTGTTTTTTGAGCTATTTCAACTTGAGTTATCGTAAAAAATGTACAGAGTTTAGGTTGTGGTGCATATGCTTTTTGGCGCAGTACATTAAAAAGTTCAAGGGTATATATTTGCATTTTGAATATCAAGTCATAAGAATTATCATCATATAGGTTCCATAATTTCAACAAGATGTTTTTTATATTTTCATTAACTTTAGAAATGTATATTTTATCACTTGAGCAATAAATATCAGTTAAATTAGAAATATCAATGTTAAAAACATCTTTTATATATTTACCTTTCTCATGAATTATATCTAAATCTAAATAAAATTCTAATCCTTCATAAATTCGAATTGGATATGTAAATCGGTTTCTTGTAGAGTTTTTGGTAATGGAAAATTCATCATCTTTTAAATAAGCAAAAGTATCATTCAATAGTATTTCACAGCGGCCATTTATACAATAATTGAATATAATGGCATTATTTGAAGAGGCCCATTCATTTGATGAATCTGGCATGAGCCATTTAGGAGAATTTATAAAAGCATAAGCAAGGGTAATACCAGGTAGGACAGAAAAGAAAGTCATAGAACCACGACCTTTTTCGTCTTCAAGATTCATACATAATTCAATGCTATTTGGGTTATTTTTTAACGAAAAGCCTTTTTGCTGAGAACATTTATTTATAATACTATTAATACTCATAATGAAATTATCCTCCTTAATATATTGATTTACTCAATATAACTATTTTATTATAAATTTCCAGCAGTATATGGTCAATAGAAATATTCGATGCTGTTTGGAGCTAAAAAGATAAAAATATATAGAATATATTGGAAGTAATGTGATATATTGATTGAGAAGAGAAATCAATTGATTTAAATTATTAAAAGTGGAGGGCTATAAAAGAAATAATTATTTTTAAGGAGGAAGTTTTCGGATGAAAAAACAAAAAGAAGACTCGGCTATGAAAATTTTGTGGGGATGGGCTGAGCCAAACCATGGAAAATTTTTATTAAGCATAATTCTTGCAGTTGGAGGAGTTATATGCAGTATGATTCCATATTTCTGCGCTGCAGATATTGTGTGTAATATGATTAGAGGTGAAAAGTCATTAGCTTCTTATTCAAATGTATGTATTATTGCTTTTATAGGGTATTTAGGAAAAGTTATTTTTTCAAATATTTCTACAACTGTATCACATACAGCAACTTATAATACATTAAAAGATTTACGAGAAAACATAGTAAAGAAATTAGCAAAGGTTCCTATGGGAACAATACTTAATACTCCATCTGGACAATATAAAAATACTATTGTAGATAGAATAGAAGGTATGGAGCCAACGTTTGCACATTTAATTCCAGAAATGACAGCGAATATTTTAGTACCTTTGTTTATAATGGTTTATCTATTTATTTTAGACTGGCGTATGGCATTATTATCAATAGTAACTTTGGTAATAGGGCTTGCCATAATGTCTATTGGGATGAAAAACTATCCTGTTAAATGGAAGGGAGCTGTAGAGGCTGGTAAGAAAATGACTGATGCAGTTGTTGAATATATTGGTGGAATAGAAGTTGTAAAAGCATTTAGTCAATCTGCTGGATCTTATAAAAAATATTCAGATGCAGTAAATTATAATGGAAATTATTATGTAGAGTGGATGAGAGAAAATCAAAAGGTGATGAGCAGCTATAATGGTATTTTACCATCTGTTCTAGTATGTGTACTTCCATTTGGATTTGCATTTTGGAGAAATGGAAGCTTAGATATTAATACATTTATGTCAATTATAATTTTTTCATTAGGACTTATAGGACCTATTATGGCTGTATTCACTTTTATGGATGATCTTGCAATACTTCAAACAAATGTAGGAGAAATAAATAGCTTACTTAATTCCAAAGAATTAAATCACAAAAATGAATATGTTAATTTGAAAGATGAATCTATAGAATTTTATGATGTTTCATTTTCTTATGATGAAGATAAAGAAATACTTCATAAGATAAATCTTAAAATTAATCCAGGGAAAATGACTGCATTTGTAGGGCCATCTGGTAGTGGAAAGTCTACTATAGCAAAACTTATAGCAGGATATTTTGATGTTACTAATGGATATATAACTCTAGGAGGGCAAAGGTTAAATAATATTCCTCTTAGTCAATTATCTAAAAAAATATCATATGTATCTCAAGATAATTATTTATTTAACAGGACTATAAGAGAAAATATAAGAATGGGTAAGCCAAATGCCAGTGATGAAGAAGTTGAGGAAGTAGCTAGAAAGAGAGGATGTGATTCATTTATAAGAAAACTTGATAACGGATACGATACTATTGTTGGAAGTGGTGGTTCACATTTATCAGGCGGTGAACGTCAGAGAATAACCATAGCACGTGCAATGCTTAAAGATGCTCCTGTTGTTATTTTAGATGAAGCAACTGCTTATATTGACCCAGAAAATGAAGCTTTAGTACAAAAAGCAATATCTGCACTTACTGTAGGGAAGACATTAATTGTAATTGCCCATCGTTTATCTACAATTAAGGATGCAGATAAAATTGTACTTGTTAATATGGGTAATATTGAAGATGAGGGAACTCATGAAGAACTTCTTTCAAAATGTGATTTATACAATGATATGTGGAAAAAGCATATTGGTGCAAAAGACATGGAACAGGAGGAATCAGTATGTATGGTACATTAAAAAAGATATTCGAATTTGCAGGTAAAAAGAAAAATACATTAAAAAAATCATTAGTATTTACATTTTTATGTGGTGTATTTGGTGCATTTCAGTTTGGAGCATTATTTGTAACACTTAAAGCACTTGTATCTGATAATAGAGATAGTAAAACTATATGGATGTCATTAGGAATAATGCTTATATCTATAATAGGAAGAATATTATCATCATATTGTTCTACAATGGGGCAGACAGATACAGGGTATTCTATGGTAGCACAAAAGCGAATTCATATTGGAGATAGACTTAGATATATACCTATGGGATATTTTAATGGAAATAGTATTGGTAATATAACTGGCATAGTTACCACAACCTTAGGTGATGTAGAAAATTCAGCATCAAGAGTTTTAGTTTGTGTAATGGGTGGATTTTTTAACTCAACAGCATTAATTCTTGTAATATTATTTTATAATTTTAAAATCGGAATTCTTGCATCTATAGGTGTAGTTTGTTATATTGCAGTAACAGAGATTGCTCAAAGAAAGTCTTCAAGTCTAAGCAGTAAACGTCAAAAAAGTCAGCGAAATCTTGTAGAATCAGTTTTAGAATATATACAAGGTATGGGAATTGTAAAAGCTTTTGGAATGGAAAAAGAAAGTTCAAACTCAATAATGAGTGCAATAAATGAAAGTTCTAAAAACAATATTAAATTGACATATGCATGTGTACCTGTTAATGGACTTCAAGATTTAATATTGAAAATATTTAGTACGCTTATGATGATTTATACTATACACCTTTATATAAATGGAGCACTACCTTTAGTAGATGGAGTGATTTTTGTAATTTCTTCTTTTATGATATTTGGAGACTTGGAAAATGCGGGGAATATGGCATCGCTTCTTCAAATGCTTGGTGCATCAATGGATACTGCTAATACTATAGATGATACTCCTGTTATGGATACAGATGGGAAAGATATTAAGGTAAAAT
The DNA here is from genome assembly GCA_003539755.1 of Clostridium sp. Classification (GTDB taxonomy): domain Bacteria; phylum Bacillota; class Clostridia; order Clostridiales; family Clostridiaceae; genus Clostridium. The sequence goes on along the minus strand of DPOH01000223.1, from coordinate 1,311 downwards.
CTACAGATATTATTTTTGATAACGTTGATTTTTCTTATGGAGATCGTAAGATATTAGATAAAGTAAATATTACAATACCAGAAAAAACAACAACTGCAATTGTTGGGCCGTCTGGAAGTGGTAAGAGTACAATGTGTAATCTTATAGCTAGGTTTTGGGATGTTGAAGGCGGAAAGATTACAATAGGAGGTACTGATGTACGTGATTTTAATCTTGATAGCCTTATGAAAAATATAAGTATGGTATTTCAAAATGTATACTTGTTCGCAGATACAATAGAAAACAATATTAAATTTGGTAAGCCAGATGCAACTCATGAAGATGTAGTAAATGCAGCTAAAAAAGCATGTTGTCATGATTTTATAATGAAACTTCCAAATGGATATAATACAGTAATAGGTGAAGGTGGAGGAACATTATCTGGCGGTGAAAAGCAGAGAATTTCAATTGCTCGTGCAATAATAAAAGATTCACCTATAATAATTCTAGATGAAGCAACATCAAGTGTGGATCCTGAAAATGAAGATGAATTACAAAAAGCTATTGAAGCACTTACTCATGATAAGACAATTATCATGATTGCACATAGATTAAAAACTGTACGTAATGCAAATCAAATATTAGTATTAAAGAACAGTCACATAATTCAAAGAGGAACACATGATAAGCTTATAAAAGAAAAAGGATTGTATGCAGATTTTATTGCTGCTAGAAAAGAAGCTGTAGGCTGGCAGCTCGCTGCAAATTAATTAAATATTCTTATAAACTAATGAACCATTGCTATTTCTAGGCAATGGTTTATTTGTTTTTATTAGAGTGTAAATATTATTAAAAAATAATTATTTCATTTAAAATATAGTATTTAAAAATAGAGTGTATAAATGATTTGTTTACTTTTTAATTGTTATGCTATAAAAAATTAATTTAAAGAGTAATATTAAAATTAAAAAATTATTGAAATGTTGTCGAAAAAAGTGGTTAAATTATTAGTAGCATATTATATAAATCAAAGGAAGTGTAATTACTATGAATAATAAATATGATTTTATGTTTAAATACCTACATAATGCAACTAAAGAAGAAAGACACATTGATGAAATGGAGGCGTTTGCTAAAAAGCACCCTCTGTTATTTGCTAAATGTCATTTTTTTTTTAGACCAATAGTAATTGCTGTTGATAATAGTAAAGATTTTTTAGAAGCAAAAGATAATTTAGATAAAATATGTGAAAAGAATGTAGAGGCTTTTTCTAATGTATATAATGAAGTTAAGGAAAAGTTTAAGGGCTGTTTCTTATACTCATTTGATGTT
>DPOH01000195.1 GCA_003539755.1 Clostridium sp. | reverse complement strand
TCTCTTCCATGTGGTGGAGAAGATATAGATAAATTTGCTGGAAATATAGCTCTTACAAAGGCTTTAGGAAATGAAGATTTTATAACACTTGGATCTAATGAAAGTGAGCGTCCTTATGAAGGTGAAATAATATATAAAGATGATGAGGGTGCAATTTGTAGATGTTGGAATTGGCGTGAGGCAGTGAGAACAATGCTTACTGAAGATACAAAAAATGCATTCTTATGTATAGAATCATTAGATCAAAATAGAGAAGATGATTTTAAGACTGCATTAGAAGATTTATCAGAACAAGTAACTGTTAATTTAGGTGGAACATGCGAGATTAAAGTGCTTGATATAAATAATAGAGAAGCTATTATTTATTAAGAAAAAATTGAAGTGTGTATATGTTAATTTGAGTAATTAAACAATAAACAAATGAAAGATTTTAGGAGGAAGTAGTATGAAAAGTTTTGACTATAAGGATATTTACCTGGAGGATGGAAAGAGAGTACTTGAAATGAATGTACTTCCAGAGAAATATTGTAATTTTGATTGCATATTTTGTCCTATAGGAAGATCTAAGAATAAAGTAGATACTCAAAAAACATTTGATGAAATTGATGAATGTTTAGCTGAATTAGAAAATAAAATAGCAGAAACAAAGCCAGAACTTATATTTATTAATTCTAAAGGTGAAGCATTTGTAAATGATAGAATAAGTGATATTATAGATTTTATCCAGGCAAAGAGTATTCCTGTTAGATTACTTTCTAATGGATATCTTTTAGGAAAAAATGAATATATAAAAATTGCAAATAAATGCGAAGAAGTTATCGGAGAAATAAAGGTAATAACAGAAGAACAATTTCAAAAGGTTCAAAGGCCAATAGAAGGTTATACTTTAGATGAGTATATTTTAAACATGGCATCATTTAATAAACAATATAAAGGGAAATTCATATTTGAAGTTACTATAATAAAAGGATATAACGATGATGATAAATCAGTTAACAAGCTAAAAGATGTTATAAAGAAAATAAAGCCTGATAAGCTTGAAGTAGTTCGTATTGAAGATGAGCCATTTAAGAAAAAATTATATATTAGTGATGAAAGATTTGAGGAAATTAAAGATATACTGTTAAATAATAATTAGTAAAAATACAGGAAATGTATATTGCATTAATAAGGATATTATAGAGAGTAATAGAACTGTAATATCCTTATTTTATTTTTTATAATTAATAGTATAATTACAATATAAGGAATATGAGTGTTGGTAATTAAGATATAAACATAATTGTACGAAGATAGAGGCAAGATTATTTCTAGAGTAGTAAATAAGGATGGTTCATAAACAACTTTACTTAAGGTTTAAAATAAATGTTTAGTGTTATAAATTTCCTGAGGTTTTTATAATAATTATTATGTAAAGTAAAGTCTAACAAAATGGTGGTTTGGTGAATATTAATAATGTATCCATAATTCATACTACTCAACAAAAGGAAATTCCTATGCCTGACGTCATAGGAATATAAGCGATTCGCACAAAAACAAGTTTTTGGCTCTCTGCTAATAGAAATATGAAATTTCTATAGGAAATATCATTTTGTTATATAGAATAAATATATATATTGTATTAAATGTATCACTCATATATTAAGTTAATATTATCTATTTTATACAATTAGTTATAAATAAATATTGATCTTGGAAAACTAAAAAATTAATATTAATATAGGTAAAGTTATTCACAATAAAATAATAATGTATTATATTAAAAAGAAACAACCATAATAAACAAAAATAAATATAGCTTAAAATTATTAAGAATTAAGATAAATTTACGAAATATGAGTATAATGGTATGAAAATTTTGAATAAGGATAAAATCATATAGGAGAAACAAATGAAAAAGAAAGAATTATCAATATTGATAGCTGGAGGCTTGGCTGCATCTTTTATGTTAAATAACGTGACAGCAGTTAAGGCAGAAGAGATTAATAATCAAGTTATCAGTGAATCAACACATAAATTAAATACAAATAGTGATGAAAAATCAACTGCAAGTTTGAGTGAGAATAGTGAGAGTGTATTAAATGAAAATAAATTAAATACAAATACAACAGTTCAAGAAAATTTAAGTACTCAAACTACAGGTGAAGCAGCTACTGTTAAGCAAGAAGAAGTAAACTCAGATTGTGTTTATTTATCAGATATAAATTACGTTACAACTCAATCATCAGTAGGTTATGGAAAAATAACTAAAGATACTAATATTGGAGGAGGCACCATAACTCTTATTGTAGATGGTGAAGGTGTAGAGTTTAAAAAAGGCATAGGTGCACATGCAACTTCTACAGTTGTATATGATTTGAGAAATTATAAAGATAAATATAGCAGATTTATATCATATGTAGGAATTGACAAATCTCAAAGTGGTCGTGGTAATGGTGTAAAATTTAGTATTTATACATCTAATGACGACAAAAACTGGACTTTAGCTAAAAATGTAGGCCTTTTAACTTCAAATGGTGAATGTGCTTATGTTGACATTGATATATCAAATGCAAATTATTTAAAGCTTTATGCTGATGCTAATGGAAGTAATGGGAATGACCATGCTGTTTATGGAGATGCTAAGCTTGTAGACAATAACTATGGTGGGCAGCCTATTTCTAGTAACGTATTAAAGCAGGTTTCAGAGTATGATCAAATTCTTAGAAATAATAGTATAGATGAAAATATGAAAAATAATGAGCTTACTATTTTAAGAAGAGATTTTGTTAATAAAGTAGGCTATGATAATTTAAATAGATTAGCTGCTCAAAATGAGAATTATAAAAACGCAATACAATATTTATTAGAAGATGAAACTGCTTTAAGATATTTTATGGCAGGTGGCCCAGTAAATCCTACTGGAAGTTATACTGCTGCTGTAAAGTTCTTTTCAGATATTTATGCTAAATATTCTGATGAATTAAAAAGTGGAGATGATAATAATTTTTATCTAAGAATGGCTGTAAGTATAGGCTTAGCTTATGGTAAAGAAGATTTGTCTAGATTCTGGCTTGGAAATCCTAAAGATAGAGATTCTGTAAAGAGGTACGAAATATATAAAGAATTAATATCTTCAGGCAAAATGGATGAAGGCGGACAGGTTGATGAAAATGGAAAGTTAAGTTCAGCAAAATGGAGTTCTGCGCAGTTTAAAGCATTACCAGTACCATTAATGAGATGGGTTATGAGCAACAGAATACATGATGATGAAATTATGTGGCTTGCAGACTATGCTTTAAATCAAAAAAGTAAAGGAAACGATTATTTAAGTGCTTATAATTATATTACTTATACTAGTGGCTATAATTATAATAATCCTAGCCTTTATGATCCAAGTAATTATGATAAATATAATGAAAAGTATGACTTTGGTAATTATTTCAAGGATTATGGCACAAAGGATAAGTATAGATTATGGATGGTATTTGAAGAAGGTTCAGTATGTGGAGGCTTAGCAAAAACATATTCTAACTTAGCTACTACATTTGGAAGACCTGCATCAGTAGTTGGGCAACCAGGCCACGCAGCTACAATTACATATGCATGGAATAAAGCAAATAATAGATATGAATATATTATTCAAAATGATATTTTTGGATGGGCAAAATCAGGTAATGAATACAATGAAAGACTGTTAGGCTGGGGAAATGAAAGCTGGAGTGAATGGCATTCTGCAAGTTATGCAGTTTTAGCAACTGATGCAGTAAATGATTATAATAACTATATTAAGGCTGCTGAATTAAATATTTTAGCTGATGCTTATAGTGATAATGCAACTAAGAGAGAAGCATATTTAAAGGCTTTAGATTATCAAAAAATCAATGTAGATTCTATGGAAGGCTTAATTAATACATATAAAGCAGACAGCACTTCTACAAGTACAGATTACTTTAATTTAAGTAAAAGAATAATTGATACATATACATATTATCCTCAAGCAATGGTTGAACTTTTAAGCTTAGTTAAGGATAAAGTAACTACACCAAATGAAGTGGCACAGCTTGACTTATTAGAGAATAATGCATTGTTACGTGCATCTAATGCTACCCCAAGTGAATCTACATGTGTTCTTATGACAAAACAACTAGCTCAAAAATATTTAGGAAATGTTAATAGTGAGCTTGCAAGTTTTTCTTTTGATGGTGAAAATGCAGGAAAAATAGTAATTAATCCTAAATATGATGGTTCTCAAATAAGAGTAAGATATAGCTTAGATGGTGGTGCAAACTGGATTGAAACAGATAGTCATGTAATCACATTAACACAAGAACAATTAGCATCTATTAATTCTACTAATGATATACAAGTAGGGTTAGTTGGTGCAGATGATATATTTAAGATAGATATTTTAGATAGCAAGTCTATTACTAGCTCGACTATATATGGAAATGACTTAGAAAATTTATTGATTGGTGATATAGATAATTTAGAATTTTCATTAGATGGCGGTAATACATGGTGTGATTATGTAGGTGGTCCTGAAAATGGTATAAGAATTACAGGAAATAAAACAGTAAAGGTTAGATATAAGGCACATGGACATTATCTTCAAGGAAATAGTTTAGATTATACTTTTACAGAAGATACAAATACACCTGAAAAGACTTATGTACAATTAAAGAATGTTAAATTAGTGGGATATTCAACTGAGCAGAATGACTCAACTCATGCTGCAGCTAATTTTATAGATGGTAATAGTAATACACAATGGCATACTAAATTTAGATATAGAGATCCAGATAAATTTTATACAGTATCTTTTGATAAAATTAGGTTTATATCTGATTTAGAGTATACACCAGCTGGAGTTAATGGAAGATTAAAAAGTGCAGATATTTATACTAGTTTAGATGGAAAAACTTGGGAGAAGTCGGGGAGTGTTTCAAATCTTTCTAATAATACTGAGGTTAAATCTATATCTCTAGATTCGCCTACAGCATGTAAGTATTTAAAAATAGTAGCTACAGATACTTATGGTAATTCTTCAGGAGAAGCTGGCATGTATTTTAGTGGTGCTCAATTAAACTTCTTTGAAGATACAACTAAAGCATATAATACAGAGGCTTCTATAGAGTATTCTACAACTGAAGCAACTAATGAAGATGTAACTGCGATTGTTGTACTTCCAGAAGGATGTACTATTGTAGGGGATAGCTCTCATGTATTTAAAAGCAATGGAACTTTTGAATTTGTATATTTAGATGCAGATAAAGTAAAACATACTATAGAAGCAAAAGTAGACTGGATTAAAAAACAAGATACTGAAAATTCAGGTAATACAAATGGTTCAGATAATAATTCTGGAAGCAATAATTCAGGAGATAACAGCAGTTCAGGAAGTATAGAAAAACCAGAAAATCCAAATGATACAGATAACAATGGTGGATCTGGTTCCAATAATAATTCTGGAAATAACAGCTCTAATAATGCCGGAAATTCAGGAGATACAAACGATTCAAATAATAATTCTGAAAGTAATAATACGGGAAATAACAGTAGTTCAGGAACTGTAGAAAAGCCAGGAGATAATAATGGAACTTCAAGTGGAAATGACGAATCAAGTGGTAATAATACGTCAGGCGGTACAGTATCAGGAGGAAATTCAAGCAGCAATGGCAGCAGTTCATCTGGATCAGGCAGTCATTCAGGTGGTGGCTCAGGAAATCATTCAAGTGGTGGTGGTTCAGGCTCATCAGGCGGCAATTCAAGCAGTGATTCAGATGATTCAAATAATGAATCCAATAATACTGGAGATTTAGAAAATAAAGATAATTCTGATGTTGATAACGACAATGCTGATTTTAAAAACACAGGATGGAGTCAAGGAAAGAATAATACATGGTCATATTATAAAGATGGTAAGCCAGTTAAAAATGAATGGGTTAATGATAATTCATGGTATTATTTAAATGAAGAAGGTAATATGGTTACAGGGTGGAATAAAATCTCAGATGTGTGGTATTACTTTAATACATCAGGGGCTATGAAAACAGGTTGGATTCAATCTAATGGAAGCTGGTATTATTTAAATAACTCAGGAGCAATGGCTACTGGTTGGATAAAAGATAATGATAAGTGGTATTATATGAATAGTTCAGGAGACATGGCAACTGGCTGGGTTAAAGACAATGACAAATGGTATTATATGAATGAATCAGGAATCATGGAAACAGGTTGGTTACGATCTCCATACAGTGGAAAGTGGTATTATATGAATAAATCTGGAGCAATGACAACAGGCTGGATAAAAGATAATGGAAAATGGTATTACTTAAAAGATTCTGGTGAAATGGCAACTGGTTGGATTAAGGATAAAAATAAATGGTATTATTTAAATCAATCAGGTGAAATGCTTGCAAATACAACTGTTAATGGTTATGTATTAGGTGCATCTGGAGAATGGATTAAGTAAATATATAAGGCACTATAAATGATTTTTATAGATTAACGTACAAAATAAGCGTATATTGTGTCTGTAGATGTAAATATTTTAAGGGAGTAGGTTTTATGCCTAACTCCTTTAATTTTTGCTTTTGAATGTATTTGTTTTTACAATTTTAGTTAAATCAATAGTTAGTGCAGTAGATATAAACTTTATAAATTTTTTTACACTGAATAAGAATTATATGGTTGAAATATCACAATAATTGTTCAAGTTTTTCTAAAAATAGTATAATTACAACATAAAATGTAAAAAAATACAAATATGTAATAATATGTGATAAAATATAGTTG
>DPOH01000047.1 GCA_003539755.1 Clostridium sp. | reverse complement strand
CACTTCGTAATATATGTTAAGCCATTAGCTCATTAGCTATTTCTTCTAAATAATATCCTTTATGTCCCCATATAATATGATTATTTCTCATATTATCTACAGATGTTAATATACTTTTAAATCCAAAATCACTCAATCTCTTAACTCTTTCTTTTAAAAAATGTCCAATTTCCTCTGAAGATTTTCCTTCTATAATCATAAACCTAATAACTTCTACTATTTCATTTGACGTATTTAAATTCTTATATACTCTATTTAAAATTACCTTTATATCTTTTTCATATGAACATTCTCTACAAAGTATTTCGTCTATTTCTAATTTAGTATAATATTTATAATTCAAAGTTATACTGTCCGTTTTCACCTTCATGGCTTCCCTATCAGATATTCTTAAATTATAAAAAAAACACTCATCATCTTCATAAAATACATTATTCCTCAGATTATATTGCCTTATAACTTTTATAGCTCTATGAATTCTATAACCGATACCTATTTTTCTCATAATATAATCTTCTAAAAGCTCCAAATGAAAAACACCATAAAACTCTAATAATTGTTTGGTCATTTTTATAACATCTGATCTACATTTAGAAAACTCATTTATACAGTTATCTTCTAAGCTTGCTACTATCTCAATTTGAAATTCTTTTGGAATAGCTATGCTAGCTTTTTCTCTATCTATATATAACAATCCAACTCTGGCCAAAGATTCAACATGTTCAGAAATCATATCTTCATCTTCATATGCAATTTCAAAGTTGTCATTACATACTTTTTTAAGCAAATCAAGTTCATCATAAATAATAAATTCACGCAATATATGATCCATATTATTTTTCATATATTCACAAACAATATCAATAATGCTTTCCTTTTTTCTGCATACTAATTTAAGTTCAAAGCTCTTTATAATATTGTTTAATTCACAAATTTTCATTTTGCAAAATACATCTCTAGCATTTATCATTATAAACTTTTCCCCTTATAATATTTAATATATTAATAATTTCAAAGATAGCATTTTCACTATACTTAAAGTTAAATAATTTCTTTAAGCAACTGCATTATAGCACAAATTATTTCTTTATGTAATGTTTTAATTTCATATTATACAAATATGTTACATAAATTCCAAAATTATTTTAACACATTATCTTTATCGGCATAAGTAAACCTACCTTTAACATAATTTAAAATAAAAAGACTACTGCATAATATAGTCAATCATTTTACCAATTATGCAATAGTCTCATCATATAAAAATTTTATGCATTTACTGATGAATTATTTTGAATTCTTCTTAAAACGAATCTACTAACTGGTCCTGCAACTAATATGTTTAAGAAGAATGCAGCACAGAAGTTTCTTGGCCATCTAATAAAGAATTCTCCTGTTATAAGAGATAAGTTATCACCACCAAGTAATCCACCTATAAATGTCATAATTAAAGACATTAAAGTTACAATAAAGAAACAATTAAAAAGAATTAGTGCATTAACACTATCTTTTTCGTGACTAAATTTCGCCATTAACATTCCATTGATTTTTCCTACAACCACACCTTCAAGTATGAAAGCTATAATAAATGTAACAGGAAATGCTTTTAAGCATATCATCATTATTTCTTGATCAAATCTTCCATGGTGTATAGAAATGTTAAGCATCCCCATGAAAAATACCATGATGAAACACATACATACTCCGAAAATAATACCTTCTTTTTTATTTCTTGGCATAATACCCTCCTAATAATATAAATATTTATTTTACTAATTTTTACAAATTAAAATCTGTCTTTTTAACGGACAAATTGCATTATAGCATAAAAATTTTTTTCGTGTAAGAATTTTTTTATTATTTTTTTTACATTTTTCATCCATTTTCTTCTGTCTACTGACTCATCTCAAAGTAATCATTTTCAATACTTTCAAGCACATTGTTACCTTTTCGACAACACTTGACATTTTCCATCTTTATAAATAAAATAGATAGCATGCTATGTATTTTATATGGAGGTGACAATTAGTGCCAGAAGATATTCAGCCCCAAGTGGGTATACTTATTAAAAATATAAGTAATATTGTTTCAACAGAATTAAATAATAATTTGAAGCCTTATAACATAACAGGCGTTCAAGCTAGAGCATTATTCTATATTAACTGTGCTTCAGAGAAAGGAAATGTATTTCAAAAGGATATACAAAACCATTTAAAGCTTGCCAATCCAACAGTTACGGGAATTGTCCAAAGATTAGAAGAAAAACAGTTAATTGAACGTTCTATAAGTAATCAAGACTGCCGCTATAAGTGCCATGTATTAACGGATAAAGGACGTGATTTTATTAAAAGCCTTTCTAATTATTCAATGACTGTAATGGAACAGCGTATTTTAAACGGCTTTTCTAAAGAAGAAACAGAAACACTTACATCGCTCCTTTTGAAAATACTTAAAAACTTAGGAAAATAATTACCTTAATATTAGGTCAAATAATTATTTTACTCACTAATAACAGTATTTAGCAATTAATTTTGTTAATTATAAATTTATTATGTATAAATAAAAAAATACAGAGAGGATGAGAAACAAATGATAAAGAGATTATTTTCCTACTTAGGGAAATATAAAAAGCATATGTGGCTTGCTGCTTTATTTGCTGCACTTGAAGCCATGTTTGAATTATTAATTCCACTTGTTATGGCAAAAATCGTTGATGATGCTATCCCAAGCGGAAGTATGCCTTACACAATAAAACTCGGTGTTTTAATGATTTGTATGGCTCTTATTTCTTTTACTTTTGGTACACTTTTATCCAAGCATGCAGCAATTGCTGGTCAAGGACTTGGAGCCAATCTTAGAGAAGCTGAATATATAAAGATTCAAGACTATTCTTTCAAGAATATTGAAAAATTCAGCACTGCTTCTTTAATTACTCGTTTAACTACAGACGTTACTGCTATTCAAAACGCAGTTACTATAGGTTCAAAACTTTTAGTTAGAGCACCTATCATGCTTATATTTGCAATGTTCTTAACTATAATGATAAGTGCAAAACTAGCATTAATATTTGCAGTATCTTTACCAATATTAATAATATTCCTTTTATTATTAGTAAAAAATGTTGGACCTAAGTTTGGTATGATGCAAGGTAAAGTTGATATTATGAACACTATAGTTCAAGAAAACTTAATTGGTGTTAGAGTTGTAAAATCCTTTGTAAGAGCTTTAACAGAAACAACTAAGTTCGAAAAAGGTACTGAAGATTTAAGAGAAACTGCTACTAAGGCGTATGGTCTTACAGTTCTTGCTATGCCTGTAATGCAGATTCTTATATATGGTACAATGGTAGCTATTTTATGGTTCGGTGGAAACATGGTTTATGCTGGAACTATGGCAGTTGGGGAGCTTACAAGTTTCTTAACTTACTCTACTCAAATCCTTGTAGCCCTTATGCTTGTTGCTATGTCACTTATGATGATTTCTCGTTCAATAGCATCTGTAAAGCGTATTCTTGATGTTTTAGAAGAAAAAGTTGATCTTGTTGATGGTGATAAAGCTGTTTCAGAAGTTAAAAATGGAGATATAGAATTTAAAAATGTATACTTCAAGTACGAAGAAGATAGCGAAGAATTCCATTTAACAAATATTAACCTTTCAATTAAGTCTGGTGAAACTGTTGGTATTATAGGTGGAACTGGTTCTGCTAAAACAAGCTTAGTTCAGCTTATTCCAAGACTTTATGATGTAAATCAAGGTGAAGTATTAGTAGGTGGAGTTAATGTTAAAGACTACACATTAGAAACTTTACGTAATGAAGTTTCAATGGTTCTTCAAAAGAACACTTTATTCTCAGGAACTATTAGAGAAAACCTTCTATGGGGTAATGAAAATGCTACTCAAGAACAAATTGATGCTGCTTGTAAGGCTGCATGTGTAGATGAGTTCTTAGACAGACTTCCTGGTGGTTTAGATATGGATTTAGGCCAAGGTGGAGCTAATGTTTCTGGTGGACAAAAACAAAGATTATGTATAGCTAGAGCTATATTAAAAGAGCCTAAGGTATTAATACTTGATGATAGTACAAGTGCAGTAGATACTGCTACTGATGCTAAGATTAGAAAAGCATTTAGAGAAGACTTAGCAAATACAACTAAGATTATAATAGCTCAAAGAGTTAATTCAGTATGTGATGCGGATAAGATTGTTGTTATGGATGATGGTAAGATAGTTGCTGTCGGAACTCATGATGAACTTATGAAGAGCTGTATAATCTATCAAGAAGTTTACACATCTCAACAGGAAGGAGCTGGTTTCGATGAGTAGAAAAGTCAAAAAAGGCGGTCCAAAACCAGCCAATATGATGAAGACTTTAGGAAGATTATTTTCCTACTTAATGAAATATAAATTTTCGTTATTGTTTGTTTTAATATTCATACTTATAAGTGCATTTGCCTTAGTAAGTGGCTCATATTTCTTAAAACCAATAGTTAATGACTACATAATACCTGGTGACTTTACTGGCCTTGCAAAAATGCTTGGAGTACTTGTAGTAATATATATTGCTGGTGCCTTATCTTCATTTGGATATTCAAAAATAATGATTAATGTAGCTCAAAGAACAGTTAAGGATATTAGAAACGATTTATTCTCAAAGATGCAAAAGATGCCTGTAAGTTACTTTGACTGGAACCCTAACGGTGACTTAATGAGTTTATATACAAACGACGTTGATAACTTAAGTGAAACTTTAAACAGTAGTTTAACTAATATATTCTCATCTACTATTACATTTATAGGTATAATAGTAATGATGCTTGTATTAAATCCTTTATTAATTTTAGTTACTGTTGTATTCCTACTTATAATGGGAGCAGTAATAAAGAATATTGGTTCTAAGAGTAAAAGATACTTTGGTGAACAACAAAAAGAAATCGGGTCTCTTAACGGATATATAGAAGAAATGATTGAAGGTCAAAAAGTAATCAAAGTATTCTGCCATGAAGACAAAGCTATAGAAGATTTCAAAAAGTACAACGAAGAATTAAGAAAAGCATCTACAAATGCTCAAAATTATGCTGGACGTATGATGCCATCTCTTGGTAATATTTCTTATGCTAACTATGCTATAACATGTTGTATTGGTGCACTTATGACTATAAGCGGAACATTTAATATAGGTGCTTTAGTAGCTTACCTTCAATATACAAGACAAATAACTCAACCAGTCCAACAAGTTTCACAACAAGTTAATATGTTACTTGCTGCCCTTGCTGGTGCTGAAAGAATATTCAAAGTTCTTGATGATGAACCAAATGAAATAGACAACGGTACTGTAACATTATCAAATGTTGAAGTTATTGAAAATCAAACAGATGTAGATACTGGTACTGACACTGTAGAATTAGTAGAAACTGAAAAACATACTGGAAACTTTGCATGGAACAATAATGGAAATCTTACTCCACTTACTGGTGATGTTATATTCAAGGATGTCGTATTTGGATATTATCCAGAAAAGACTATCTTAAAGAATATCTCATTACATGCATACAAAGGACAAAAGATTGCCTTTGTTGGTTCAACTGGTGCTGGTAAAACTACAATTACAAACTTAATAAACAGATTTTATGAAATCAATTCTGGATCAATTACTTATGATGGAATTGATATAAAAGATATAAAGAAAGATGACCTTAGAAGATCATTAGGTATAGTACTTCAAGATACTCACCTATTTACAGGAACTATTGAAGAAAATATCAGATACGGTAACTTAAATGCAACTAAAGAAGAAGTTATAGCTGCTGCAAAACTTGCAAATGCTGATGCCTTCATCAAGCATTTACCACATGGATATGACACTGTAATCACTGGTGATGGTGAAGGATTATCACAAGGTCAAAGACAATTACTTGCTATAGCAAGAGCTGCTGTTGCAGACCCACCAGTACTTATTCTAGATGAAGCTACAAGCTCAATAGATACGAGAACTGAGAAGATGATCACTCATGCAATGGATAAACTAATGCACGGAAGAACTGTTTTCGTAATTGCCCACAGATTATCTACAATCAAGAACTCAGATTGTATTATGGTTCTTGAACAAGGTCAAATTATTGAAAGAGGAAATCATGATGAGCTATTAGCTAAAAAAGGAAGATACTACGAACTTTACACTGGTAAGGTTAAAAATAGCTAAAACTCTACAGTTTTTAGTATTTGAAAAAAGCAATGTAATTATGCATTGCTTTTTCATTATATGATTTTTCATAATTTACTTATAATAGTTGCTCCAATTAAACAAAAAAATAATTATTCACTATTTAAATTCATATTTTAGTAAGGAAACTCGACTCACGTTCGTTCGCTGAGTAAGTTCCACTAGCCAAATATAAAATTTGGAGTGTCACTTAAGCTTGACTTTTTTATTAAATGCATTGAAAATAAGCTACGACGGAGGAATTTTTTATGGAAATATATTCAATACATCAATGGCTTTTATTCTTTTATTTATATTGTTTTTTAGGATGGATTTGGGAGACAAGTTATGTATCTATCAAGGATCATAAATTTGTTAACAGAGGATTTTTACATGGCCCTTTCCTACCTATTTATGGTTCAGGAGCAATAATAGTTTTACTAGCAATAATTCCATTTAAGAGCAGTCCTGTACTTGTATTTATTTTTGGACTTATTGCAGCTACTGTTTTAGAGTATTTTACAGGTATGGCAATGGAAAATTTATATCATGTAAGATACTGGGATTATTCTAAAGATAAGTTCAATTTAAATGGTTATATATGCTTAAAATCTTCTATTACATGGGGTGTTTTTTCACTACTTTTAATCTATGTTGTGCAGCCCCCTATTCAAGATTTAGTATATAAGATTCCAAATAATCTTTCTGAAATTCTTGCTTTTATACTTACAGTAGGAATTACTGTAGATTCAGTTCAATCATTTAATGAAGCTATGGATCTTAAACAACTTCTTATTAAATACACTCAAAACAATGAAGAAATACTTAGAATTCAAAGCAGACTTGAATCTATAGCAAGACTTGCTAACCAAGGTGTAAAAGAACTTAAGGAAAAAGCTGAACTCACTAAAAAATTAGGCGAATATAAAATTATGAAAGAATTATCTAAAGCATCTAATAGCGAATATTATAAATCACTTAAGATTTTACGCAGAAACCCAAGTGCTATAACAAAGAAATATGCTAAGGCATTAGAAGAAATACTTAAAAAATAAAAATAAGGTACTACATTCAATTTGTAGTACCTTATTTATAATGTCACTTCCAAACTCTCTTCATATTAAACAACTCTTGGATACAGCCATATAATTTAAATTTGAAAAACAATTATGTAACAGCCTATTTATATAAGATTATAATTCTCCTCTAAATGCCTTTTTATAAACTTCTAAAATTTCTTCTGGCTTACATGTTCTTGGGTTTCCTCCAGTACAAACATCAACCATTGCAGCTTCAGTTAAAGCTTCTAAATCTTCTTCTTTAACTCCAATTTCTTTTAGGTTTTGTGGAATTCCACAGTCTACAGATAACTTTACAACTGCATCAATTGCAGCTTTTCTGTATTCATCAGCATTCATTGAATCTACATTTTCTACACCCATTGCACGAGCAATTTCTCTAAACTTTTCTCCTGTATATTCTTTGTTATATTCCATAACATAAGGAAGAAGTACTGCATTTGCAACACCATGTGGAGTATTATAGAATGCACTTAGTGGATGAGCCATACCATGAACAACTCCAAGACCTACATTGGAGAATGCCATTCCTGTAACATATTGTCCAAGAGCCATATCTTCTCTTCCTTTTGGATCATTTTCACAAGCACTTCTTAAGCTTCTTGATATAAGTTCAATAGCTTTTAAGTTTAATGTATCTGCAAGTTCCCATGCTCCAAGTGTTGTATAACCTTCAATTGCATGAGTTAATGCATCAAGGCCTGTAGATGCTGTTAATCCTTTTGGCATAGATGACATCATGTCTGGGTCAACTATAGCTACAACTGGAATATCATGTGGATCTACACATACAAATTTACGTTTTTTAGCAGTATCTGTAACAACGTAATTTATAGTTGTTTCTGCTGCTGTTCCTGCTGTAGTAGCTACTGCAATTATTGGGACTGCCTTATTCTTAGTTGGAGCAACTCCTTCTAATGAAACCACATCTGCAAATTCTGGATTATTTACAATGATTCCAATTCCCTTTGAAGTATCTTGTGGTGAACCTCCACCTATGGCAATCATATAATCTGCACCAGATTCTTTGAATTTCTTTACTCCATTTTGTATAACTTCAACAGTTGGGTTTGCTACTACTTCATCATATATTTCATAGTCTAATCCAGCTTCGTCTAGTAAATCAGTTACCTTTTTAACTACATTAAATTTTACTAAATCTTTATCAGTAACTATTAAAGCTTTTTTAAATTGTCTTCTCTTTACTTCTGTTACTATTTCTTTAATAGCTCCACTTCCATGATAACTTGTTTCATTTAATATAAATCTGTTTGACATAACTAATCTCTCCTTTATAATGCACTTTATTGTGCTTTTAAATCATTCTGAATTATACTTTTTAAATTGTTATGAATATTTCTATATAAATAATTATTTGTTATATAAAAATTTTTCTGGTAATACTACATTGAAATCTTTAGCAAGTTGTCTGAATTCATCAGGTTGTATTGTCTGTAATTTATTTGGTGTTATAGATAATACTTTTACTAATATTTCTGCTGACTTTTCAACTGTATGCATAAGTCCAAATGTCAAATCAAAATCTTCACCTGAACAGAACATTCCATGATGTGCCCAAATAGCTACATCATATTGTTTCATAAGTTCACTAGTAGCTACAGCTATTTCTCTTCCTCCTGGAACCATCCAAGGAACTACCCCTATTCCTGATGGGAATACTACTGGACATTCAGTTGCCATTTCCCATAATTCTCTTGTGAATACTTCATCCTTTAGTGGAAGTACAAAAGTCAACGCAATAGTATTAGTAGTATGAGCATGATATATTACTCTATGTTTTCCATTGCTTGCTTTCTTCTTAACTGCATGATTCATTAAATGTGAAGGTAATTCGCTTGTTGGTCTTCCTCCATCTTTTAATCCCCATACAATTTTATATTTAGTTCCAGTTTCATCTATTTGTATAATTGCTATATTGCTTTCTGGATCTAAAATTACATTTCTAAAATATTTACCTGAACCAGTTACTAAGAAATATTCATTAGCTAAGCTTGGTACTTCTGTACCTATTTCTTTGTATTCACCAGAAAAATCAAGATTTTCTTTTGCTTCTGCTATTTCTTCTTCTTTAATACGATAAGTTAAATTTCCACCATTTCTTTCATGCCAGCCTTGATTAAAGCCATCATTACACATTCTTATAAAACCTTTAACAAATTCTAAATCTACTATATTCATGTCATTAACCTCTTTTTGATAATACTTCAGTTTCATATTTTTCAATTTCCTTAAACCAGTCAAAGTTCATAGGAAGATTGTTTTTAAACATATAATAATTCCATACATCACCTAATGGATATGTCTTTAATTCTTCTTGAAGAGCCATAAGTTTTGTAAAGTTTCCTTCATCTTGAAGTTTGCTTAATTCATCCATAGGCATTAATAAAGCATTAAGCATAGCCTTTTGCATATTATGCATTCCAACTGTCCATGCACTTACTCTGTTTATACTTGCATCAAAGAAATCTAAACCTACTAAAACTCTATCCATAGCTTTATTTCTTACTATTTCTTTTGCTATTTCTTTTGTTTCATCATCAAATAACACAACATGGTCACTATCCCATCTTACTGGTCTTGTTACATGAAGAGCTACTTTGTCATTGAATAAAAGCATTGCAGATAACTTATCAGATACAACTTCTGTAGGATGATAATGTCCATTGTCCATTAATGGAAGTATTCCTGCTTCTTTAGCATAGTTAATTGTAAATTCTGAAGATCCTACTGTATAAGATTCAACACCTATTCCAAATACTTTAGATTCAAGACATACTAATACTTTTGATTTATCATAATCAATTGATAATATTTCATCTAAAGCTTCTTTAAATCTTCTTCTTGGAGCCATTCTATCTCCTGGAATATCCTTTAATCCATCTGGAATCCATATATTCATAAGGCAGTGAGTATTAAGTTCATTTGCAAAGTATTCACTAATTCTGATACATGCTTTACAATGTTCTATCCAGAAATCTCTTATTTCCTTATCTGGTGAAGATAATGTTAATCCAGTTGCTTTAGGGTGAGCAAATATTGTTGGATTAAAATCTAATCCTAAATTTCTTTCTTTAGCAAATTCAACCCATTTTGCAAAATGCTTAGGTTCTAATTTATTACGATCTACCTTTTCTCCATCTTCAAATATTGCATAAGATGCATGAATGTTTATTCTGTGATTTTTACCTGGAGTTAAAGATAATACTTTATCTATATCTGCCATAAGTTCTTCTGGAGTTCTAGCTTTACCTGGATAATTTCCTGTAGTCTGGATACCACCTGAAAGACTTCTAGCACCATCAAATCCTACTACATCATCACCTTGCCAGCAGTGCATTGATATTGGGAATTTATCTAAAGCTTCTAATGCCTTATCTGTATCAATTCCTAATTCTGCATATAATTTTTTTGCTTCTTCATATCTTTTTTCTATACTCATTAATTTCATCTCCTTAATATTCTTTCTTAAATGATCTCTGAATTAATATTCATTTATTTCAAATGATTCTTTTATCATCTTTCTTCCTTCAGCTAAATTAGAAACAATTTTATCACTTATTAACTGACATAAAATATTTCCAAGTGCTGTTGCTTCAATTGGTCCTGCTACAACCTTTTTAGAACATACCTTAGCAATCATTTCATTTAAAAGTCCATTTTGGCATCCTCCACCTATTATGTTTATTGTGTTATATTTTCTTCCTGTAATAGCTTCTAATTCTTGAACTGCTTCTTTATAGCAGTAAGCTAATGAATTATATACACAATAAGCTATTTCTCCTGGAGTTTCTGGTGCTTTTTGATTTTTCTCTTCAAAATAATTTTTGATTTCTTCTATCATATTTTTAGGCTTTAAGAATCTGTCATCATTAACATTAAAAATGCCTTCAAATACTTCTTTTCTTGCAAGTTCTACAAGTTCTCCAAAGCTATATTTTCCTTCATATTCTCTACTGACTTCTTGAATGATCCAAAGCCCCATGATGTTTTTTAAGAATCTATATCTAAAGTCATATCCACCTTCATTAGTAAAGTTAGCCTCTTCAGCTTCTTTCTTTACTATTGGTTCTAAAGTTTCTATTCCAAGAAGTGACCATGTTCCAGATGAAAGGATAATGCTATCATCTCCAATAGCTGCCATATATGCGCTTCCTGTATCATGTGTAGCCGAAACGATTACATTAAGGTCAAACCCAATTTCCTCAACAACTTCTTTCTTTAATTTCCCAATATTCTCCCCTGGCATAACCATTTCATTAAATACATCTTTATTAAAACCAGTGATTTCTACAAGTTCATCACTTAACTTATTAGTTTTAATATCTAATAGCTGAGTCGTACTCATATTTGTATATTCATTTACCATTTTTCCTGTTAAAAGATAATTCAAATAATCTGGTACCATTAAAAAGTGTCTTGATTCTTCCTTATCTTTTTTGGCATCTGAAAACAACTGATAAATAGTATTAAATTTCTGATATTGTATACCTGTTTTCTTATACAACTCATCTTGTGAAATCGTTTTAAATAATTCTTTTACGTGAGCATCAGTTCTGTTATCTCTGTATGCAAAAATATCACGAACAAGTTCTTCTTTTTCATTTAATAAAGCATAATCAACAGCCCATGTATCAATCCCCATTGATTCAGGAATCTTATTTAATTTTGCACACTCTTTTAAACCTTGCTTTACCTCATTAAATAGGTACTTTATATCCCAGTAAAAATGATTGTTTTTATCTATAACATTATTTTTAAATCTATATATTTCTTCTAATATTATTTTCTTATTTTCTACATGACACAAAATATGCCTTCCACTAGATGCGCCAATGTCAACAGCTAAATAATACTTCATAGCCTCACCTCACACTAATAGTGTACAAAAAAACAACCCATAATCTAATATCGTGGGTTGTTTTTAATATTATCCTATTTTGCACTAATTATTATTTCTATATTCATGTGGTGTAATTCCATATTTAACTTTAAATATCTTATAAAAATATGTTATATTCTCATATCCTACTTCACCCATAATATCTACTATAGGCATATTGGTAGTCCTTAATAAATCCACAGTATTTTTAAGTCTGACTTCTTGAATTATCTGCTTAAATGTCTTTCCCGTATGTTTCTTTATTATCTTACATATTTTATAATCAGGAATATTCATCTTTTTTGATAAAACTTGTAGTGATCCTTCTTTATAATTAGCATAAATATAGTTTAATATATTTATGCTTAGAAGTCTTTCTTTGCTGTCAATTGCATGAGTTTCTATCTTTTCAGGATGATTCATAAGCTCAGCAAGCAGTAATCCTATACGCATTTTTAAAATGAACATATTATTTATCTGAGGCCTGTATACATTTGTAATAATATCTTCAACCATATCCCTTATCCTGCTCACATCTGACACTCTAAACACAAGATATTCCTCTTTGCTATCCCAAGAATATAAAACATTAAAAATAAATCTGAATATCTCATTATCTTCATCCATCATAGAAGCTAAAAATTCTAAAAACTCCGGTCTTATTATAAAATTAAATATAATATCATTTTCTGAAGTATACTTTATTGAATGTTCAACATTTTGATTTAAAAGAAAAAGTTCTCCTTGTTCTATTACAATTTCATTATCATCAATCATATGTCTCATTTCACCAGTATAAACATACATAAATTCAATATAATTATGTCGATGTTTCGGATACTCCTTAAATCTTGCATGCTTTCTCACTGAAAACATCTCATTATTAGTAAATATCTTATTACAGTCAACAACGTTGGAATTTTCACTTAGGTAAATACTTCTATCAATTGTATTTTCATTATTCAAATTGCTAATTTCTTCTTCAGAAAACCTTAACAGTTCTTCTAGTACATCACTTGGAATCATATTTCATACCTCACAACCTAAAAATAGATTAATTTTTCTGTTGATTTATTAAAGTTATAACATAATTATAGCACATTTACCTAATATACTCCTATAAATGTCATCCCACATATTTAGCTAAAATTCATTGTCACTAGTATCAAATAGATTAGATCTACTATTTTACATCCTGCATTTCATTTCTTCTTCAACTTCATCCCATGTAGGTATTGATTCTAATGCTCCTAATTTTTTAGTTGTAATGCCTCCAACTAAATTAGCAATTTTAATTATTCCTTCTATATCCTCTTCCTTATTATTAAGTACTTGTGCAATTACTGCTCCAATAAAGGCATCTCCTGCACCAGTTGCATCTACCATTTTTACTTCCTTAGCTGGTATAAGCACCTGCTTTTCTTTTGTTGTAAGTAAAGCTCCTTTTTTTCCAAGTGTTATTATTAAATTTTCACATCCAAGGCTCACAATATATTCAGCAGCTTTTTCAATATTATTAATTCCACTTATAAGAATTGCTTCCTCTTCACTAAGCTTTACTATATTACTGTCTTTTATAAAATCCTTACAGCATTTAATAAACTCTTCTTTTTTATCTGAAAAAAGAGCATCTCTATAATTGGCATCAAAAGTTATTATTTTATTATTTTCCTTTGCATAATCTTTTAATTTATAATAAGTATTTTTTAATTCACCATCAAGAAATGCTGTTGCACTTCCAAAGTGAAATAAATCAAACTGTTCAAGCTTATCATAAACTTTATCAAAAGATAACTCTGAATCTGCATCTCTCATAAATCTAAAGTCTCTATCTCCATCTTCCTTTAATGATACAAATGCTAAAGTTGTATTTTTATCATCTAATTTGATCATCATATCAGTATTAATATTATTCTTTTTAAATGTTTCTTCTAGAAATTGTCCAAAAAAATCATTTCCAACTGTTCCACAAAAATATGCTTCTGCTCCAAGTTTTGATATTGCTGCTGCAACATTAGCTGGTGCTCCTCCTGCTTTTCTTACAAACCCATCTGTATCCTTTAAAGATGCTCCAGGTTTAGTAGATACAAAATCAATTAATGCTTCTCCTGCACATAATACTTTTTTCATAATACATTCCTCCAAATTATATCCAAATAGACTACTCCAGCACAAAGCCAGAGCAGTCTTCATATTTTTACAAATAATTCTGATTTTTCAAATTTAGTTATTCTAATATTTCAAAGCTATTGTTTTCTCGCAATACAATCTGATTTTATGTTATAAAACAATATCATGCTTGATTACATTAATTTTAGCTGTTCCATCACAGCTAAATGATATATCTTGCGCATCTAATGGTGTATAGAAAGTAGATGTCATTGCTTCTTCACCATCATTTGTAAAGATTTCTGCTGAATAATTATCTAATAATATTCTGATTTTAGTATTTCCATCGTTCTTTTTTAATTTCATAGATGATCTGTGAAGTACACCTCTGTTTGTACCAGAATAAGTTCTATCGAATGTAACTATATTCTTACTTGGCTCATAGCTTATTGTTGTCTCACATTCACTATTTTTAGCCACCTTAATCTGTAGTTCATTATAGTCTCCACCCATGATTTCTACAGTCATATCAATATTTCTGCCACTTATTTTGCCTAATCTTATTTCATCCTCAACTACAATATCTTTATATTCAACTGAATTCTTATAGTAATTTTCAATTTCTCTTACTGGATTTTGAATTAATACTCCATTTCTCACTGTAAGTTCTCTTGGTATAGTCATCATTCCACACCATTTAAAGTTGTCAGGTACAATTCTATTTTCCCACGAATTCATCCAGCCAATCATTATCCTTCTGCCATCTTCTGCTTCTAAAGTTTGTGGTGCATAGAAATCTAAACCATAATCAATTTGGTTATAATCCTTTCTTGTAAATGAATGCTTTCCTTCATCATAAGTTCCAATTATATATACTGTATTACTTCCATTTTGGAATCTTAATCCTTCTGCTTTCATTTCCTGTGGTGATATAATTAATATTTGATTTCCATCAATATTAAAGAAATCAGGACATTCCCACATTCTTCCTATTTCATTATTGCTTTTATCTATTACTGTTATGAACTCCCAATCTTTTAGATTTTTACTGCTATAAAGTAAAATCTGTCCACTTCCATCTTCACTTCTACTTGCTACTACAGAATAGAACTTATCACCACTTTTCCATATCTTAGGATCTCTAAAGTCTATTAAACTGCTTCCTTCTGGAATCATGCCAGTAGGTATAACAGGATTACATTCCATCTTTTCATAATTAATACCATCTCCAATGGCAATACATTGAATCTGTCTTTCTGCCTGTGGTCCACTTTCATTAGTATCGTTAAATACGCCAGTATACATTAATATGTGTTTTCCATCTGCTTCTATAGCAGTTCCTGAAAAACATCCCTTCTCATCATATTTTTCATCTGGAGCAAGAGCTATAGGAAGTCTCTCCCACTTAATAAAATCTTTTGTTTTACTGTGCCCCCAATGCATAGGCCCCCAGACTGTACTATATGGATGATATTGATAAAACAAATGATATTCCTTATTGAAACTAGAAAATCCATTTGGATCATTAATCCATCCTATTGGTGTACTAAAATGAAATAGTGGTTTTTCTTCAATATTTATGCTGTTAATAAATTCATTTTCATAGTTTTGTGCCTTGCTTAAAACGCTGCTCTTATTCATAATAATTTCCTTTCATCTTATAAATTTTTCTAGGAAATAAGCCATGTAATATGGCTTATTTAATTTTTTATTAATTAGTAATTCTAATTTTTATAATACTCATCTAAATATTTTTGTTTGATTTCTAATATTTTATCTAATCCCTGATTCTTCATTTCTTGTAAATATGAATCCCATTCTTCATCGATTCCACCGTTTAATACCCATTCAGCCTTTTTACGTTCTGTATATGTTTTAACAGCTGTTTCATATTGATTTAATGTTTCGATATCTTCTTGATTCATAAATACTAATGGATAATTATTTTCATTATTCATATCTTTAACATAAGTACCATGAAGTATATCTAATCTTTCCTTTGCATCATCAGGATAAGTTGTATATTTTCCAAAATAATCTTCTAATATAGCTAATGGTCCTGCAACATATTGATTTGCACGTACTTCCCAAGGTGAAGATGTTCCAAGGTCTAAATGAGCTAAAGAACCATCATCTTTTAATTCAAATACATTTTGATTATTTTCATCGCCATAAGTTCCCCAGTTATCTTGAACTGATTGAACTGGTTCATATAAGTTATCTAACCATTTTGCACTAAGTTCTACGTTTTTATTTGCTGTTGTTATAACACATCTTCCTACATCCATACCAAAGCCATTAGATCTGGCAACATTTACTTGCCCATTTGGACCTGCTAATGCTGGTAATGGTATATAATCATCTTTATTTGTCACTATGTTTGCTCTATCCCATGTAAAGAATAGTCCATAACGTCCATTTTTTCCTTTTGAAACAAATGTTGACCAGTCTTGAGTAAATGCTTCAGGGTCACAAAGTCCATCTTCTACTAATGAATGAAGCCACTTTATGCCTTCTTTATATCCATCTTGTACTGTTGAATAAACTACTTTCTTATCATTTGTTACAAGATAATGGTCTGCATTATCTCCCATTCCAAATGATCCTAATAAAAATCCTGGATCTTGATCTCCGTTATTTATAATAAAGGACATTGGTATTACATCTGTTCTTCCTTCTGGTGACTTTTCTTTAAATGCGTGTAATACGTTAACTAACTCATCAGTTGTTTTAGGTACTGGTAACCCAAGTTCATCAAGCCACTTCTTATTAATCCATGGAATATTTCCAACAGATTGTATAGCCTCTTTGCCTTGTCCTAATTCTTCTATCCATGGGAAAGAATATATATGTCCATCTGGTGCAGTAATCATCTTTTTATATTCTGGTCTTTCTTCTAAAACCTTTGCTAAATTAGGCATATAATTATCAATTAACTCTTCCACAGGAATAATAACACCTTGCTTTGCATATCTAAGCAAATCATACTGACCCATTGAAGCATCAAATACTACATCTGGAAGAGTTTCTTTCTTTGATAAAGCAAGATTTTTCTTATCTCCATACTGATCA
This sequence comes from Clostridium sp., assembly GCA_003539755.1. Lineage (GTDB taxonomy): Bacteria > Bacillota > Clostridia > Clostridiales > Clostridiaceae > Clostridium. The sequence continues at coordinate 9,991 of DPOH01000047.1, read as the reverse complement.
TCTACATAGCATGTCCAATCAACATCTACATTAGTTTTTTCTTCAAGTCTCTTAAATATAATTCTTTCATCAGGGTTCTGTGTTGATATTGAAGGTGCGTGTGTAAGCATCTTTAAAGTAACCTTTTCTTCTAATGGAAATGATACATTTGTTAATGTCTTTACATTTTTTTCACTGCTTGATCCACATGCAGTCATACTAGCTGCTGTAACTAATGCTAAAGAAACACTTGCAATTTTTTTCATAAAACTTTTTTTCATAACATCTCTTCCTTTCTTTATTAACCTTTTACTGAACCAACCATAACACCTCTATCGAAGTATTTTTGGAAGAATGGATACATAATTAATAATGGTAAACTTGAAATTACAATTGTTGAATATTTCAACAATTCAGCTATCTTAGCCATTTCTGCTGTACTTTGAATATCAGCAATCATTCCAGTTGATGGTGTATTTTGAATTAATATGGATCTTAATACAAGCTGTAAAGGCTGAAGATTTGCATCATCTAAGTAAATCATTGCATCAAAGTAACTATTCCACTGTGCAACAAATTGATATAGTAGTAATACTGCTATAATAGGCTTACATACTGGAAGCATTATTTTAAAGAAATGAGTTATATCACTTGCTCCATCAATAGCAGATGCTTCTCTAAGCTCCTTAGGAAGACTTTGAAAATATGTTCTAGCCAAAATAATATTCCATACGTTTATTGCTCCTGGAAGTAATATTGCCCATGGTGTATTTATTAATTTTAAATTTTGCATTAATAAATATGTAGGCATAAGGCCTCCACCAAAGAACATTGTAATTATGAAAAGCATATTAATAAATTTTCTTCCTACCAAATCTTTTCTTGATAATGGGTATGCTGCCATCAATGTCACTGCAACTGAAATTACAGCAAAACCAAAAGAATATAATACTGAATTTATAAATCCCCTTAGAATCATGTCATCCTGAAATACTCTAGAATATCCTTGAAGTGACCATTTACTAAAGTCAAAAGAAATACCTTCGTTACTTAATGCTACTGGGTCCATGAATGAAGCAACAACAATATATATAAGAGGTACTATTATTATCAGTACTAAAACAGCAAGTAATACATTTCCAAACAACGTTATTGCTTTATCTGACTTTGATAAATTCTTAAATTTAGTATTTTTCATCTAAATAATCTCCCTTCCTTAAACTCCTTCACCTTCATTTAATTTTTTAACTACACCATTAACAACTAATAGAAGAATTATATTTATTACAGAATTGAATAATCCAACTGCTGTTGAGAAGCTGTAATCCCCTTGTTGAAGTCCAATTTTATAAACATATGTTGCTAAAATTTCTGATGTAGGAAGGTTCAATGCATTCTGCATAGCAAACGCTTTTTCAAAGCCTATACTCATTATGTTTCCAGCAGACAATATAAACTGTATTACCATAATTGGCTTTATTGCTGGTAAATCAACATTTAATATTTGTTGAAAAATATTTGCTCCATCAATAATGGCTGCTTCTGTTAATTCATTACTTGCATTAGCCAATGCTGCTGTATATATAATTGATGCCCATCCAGCTCCCTGCCATATTCCACTTGCTATATAAATAGTACGGAAAGTACTTGGCATAGTCATAAAGTTAATAGATGTTCCAAGCATTTTATTTACAGGTCCTACTGGAGATAAAAATAATATAATCATACCTGTGATTACGATTACAGAAATAAAATTTGGTGCATACATAACTAATTGAATTTTCTTTCTTATTCTCTCACTTTTTACTCTAGCTAGTAATAATGCAAGAATAATTGGTACAGGGAATCCCCATAAAAGTCCATAAACACTTAGCTTTAACGTATTCATTAATAAGTTCATAAAATCAGGAGACTGAATAAATCTTTGAAAGTGTTTTAATCCAACCCACTGGCTTCCTAAAACTCCTTGAATAGGACTATAATCTTCAAATGCAATTAGTACTCCCCCCATAGGCACATATTTAAAAATAATTAATAAGAGAAGCGGTGGTAACAAAAAGAATACATATAATTGATAGTTTTTCTTTATATAGTTTAGTTTCCTATACAATTCATTTTTCATCACCTTGTTTTCCTTTACATTTGTAACATTGTTAGTTATTAATTCCTCTGCAATTTCCCTCACTCTTATATCATCCTTTCTTTTTATGTTTAGGCATGTCCACTATTTAGCAGATTAATTCTTCACATAATTTAGTTTTATTTTTCAAATGTAAACATTATCTTCACTTTTTAGTATAATTATACTTTTACCATTTGTCAATTATTTTTGTTACATTTTAGCAAAAATATTTTTACATTTGCACAGTTAAATATTATATTTTAATTAAAAACATAATAAATCAGCCTTAAATAGCCGGTTTACTTTAATTTTATTTTACATTTGTAACATTTTTTGTTATACTAATCTTAAATCCAATTAATTACCAATACTTATAAAGAATTTTTTAAATTATTAATATTAGTAATTTATCTAATATTAATACTGTTATTTATATATAAATTATAAATGTAGTTTTTAAATGGCATCATATTGAATTACCGTTCAAGATATTGCTGATGAATTAAATATATCCAGAAACACAGTTTCAAAAGCATTAAATAATACAGGATCATTAGCAGAATCAACTAAAACAAAAATTATAGAAAAAGCTATTGAAATGGGTTATAAACAATTTGCATATTTAAATAATTCTTCAGATATCAATACAAAAAATAATTTATCTAAGAATATTGCATTATTTACATTAAGTATGCCTGATACATCCCATTTTGGATTCAAGCTTTTATCAGAATTTGAGAAAAGGTTAAGCAAGGAAGGTTATACTTTATCAATACATATGATTCGTGAAGCAGAAATTACCAAACTATGTCTACCAAATAATTTCACTTTGGATTCAGCAGTAGGTATAATCTGCATTGAAATGTTCAACAAATCATACAGTGATTTCATATGCAGCTTAGACATACCAACGTTATTTGTAGATTCAGAACCTTTACTACATATATTACCTTTAAAAAGTGATGTATTATTAATGGAAAACTATAAAAGTACTTATAATCTTACAAAAAAATTAATAGATAATAATAAAAGAAATATAAGTTTTGTTGGCGATATTAACCGCTGTCAAAGCTTCTATGAACGTTTCCGTGGTTATAGAGATGCACTTCTTGATTCCAATATTCAAGTGAATTCAGAGATGTCAATATTAAGTGATGATATTAATCCATACTTTAATGCGGAGTGGCTTGCAAGCAAAATTGATGAACTTCCTGCTCAACCTGATGCATTTGTCTGTGTCAATGACTTTATTGCAATATGTATTATAAGTGCCTTAAAGTTAAAGGAATTATCTATTCCTGATGATATTCTAGTGTGTGGTTTTGATGATTCTTCAGAATCTAAGATAGTTGAGCCTAATTTAACAACTGTTCATATACCAAGTTATGAAATGGGTTCAATTGCAGCAGATATGCTTCTTAACAGAATTGATAATCCATCAAGTCCATTTAAAACAACGTATGTAAATACAGATATAATTTATAGAGAATCAACGGGAATACTAAAATAATTTAAAAATAAAAGGCATGATTTCTAATATCAATTAGAACCATGCCTTAAATTTATTGTCTATTACTTATCTTTTATTTTTACAAAAGCATAATTGAGAATTATTTTCTTCGCAACATCCTGCGAAAACTTATTCTTTAATAGTCTCCACTCTATCCTCAAGCATATGTACCTTAAATAACCAATTTAGAATATTATGTAACTATAAATATCCTTCTTATTCAGCAAAAATTATTTAGAAAAAGAAGTACAAAATATTATGAAAGAAAATTGCATACCTAAATTATTAGTACTTTTTCTTTTATTTAATTTTTCACTTGTTCCTTCATCTAATTTAAATAACTCAAATTCCTCTACCCCAAAACAACTTATTCACTACCCTCTAAAACAAAAGATGGAGTTATCTTACAAGCATTTAACTGGTCATTCAATACTATAAAAAATGAAATACCAAATATAGCTGACGCAGGATATAAAGCTGTTCAAGTTTCACCAGTTCGAGACACGAAAAGTTCTAGTATAAATCCAAGCGAATGGTAGCTTTTATATCAGCCTACAAATCAACCAATAGGAAATAGTGAATTAGTAGGATCTTATAATGAGTTCAAAGCCCTTTGTGATGAAGCTAAAAATATAACATTTCAATAATTGTTGATGTTGTAATGAACCACATGTTTATTTATATATGGTGAAATTATTCAAGATGGTAAAGTATGTAATCATAAATGCTGGTTATAATAATTATGTAAACAGCCCTGCAAACCTTAAAAGATGTGACTTATTACAATTATTTTTAAACCAATACATTATAAAGAATAAATATTAGTTTATTTTCAATTACTAAAAAATCCTTCAATTAAAACAAAGTTTAATTGAAGGACTAAAACTAATTTTTTAATTTTTCTTATTCTTTAATTTATCCTACCCATACTCCACTGTTATCTAACTTATATCCATTAACTACAGTGTTTGAAAGCATCTTTCCACTTTCATCAAGGTAATACCATTTTCCGTTATCATTAAGCCATCCAGAAGCCATAGATCCATCTTGGTTTAAATAATACCATTTTCCATTATCATTAAGCCACTTATTAGATGACATATGTCCGTTTTCATCCATGTTATACCACTTATTATCTGTATTACTCTTAACCCAGCCTTTTGCTAAAGAGCCATCTTCATTGTAATATGACCATGAACCATCTGCATTTTGTGCCCATCCATATTTGTTAATATTATCATCTGTTGTAGCAGTATTTTGATTATTCTGATCTTGTGGCTTATTATATATAATTGAATAAACTTCATCATCTTCATTCCATACAATAATATTATCTGCATCTTCTATAGATATTTTATTCATTGAATGGTCTACTTTATATTTATCATCAAATTTTTCTTCTTTTATATTCCATTCCTTAATACGTCCATCAGACAAGCACCATAAGTCTCCTCCTGGTAATGCCCATGCACCTGTACCTTCAATATCAGCATCTTCATACTCACTTGTATCTACATATCCATATCCATTTTTATTTTTTAAATAGAGACTTTCAGCATCTACTTTTAGATTCTGAAGATCAACATAAAAACTTGTCATTCCAGCAGCACTTGAAGTTATAACTCCGAATCCATATCCTGCTCCACTTACTTTACTTGCATCATTAAGACCTAATACATGGATATCTTCTCCATCTTCATCTGTTACGAAATAAATTTGTGTATCCTTTGGATACTTAATTCCATCTGCAGTATCAAAAGATTGTTCCTTAGACATTTTTTCTATTACTGTAACAGATCCGTCATCATTAGTTTTTATTTGATGTTTATTCTTTGAACCACCGAAATAAACATCTCCAGTTATGTTTTTATAATTATCATCAGACTCGCCTTTTGTTTTCTCATATATTGTTAAATCAGCAGTCCTATACAAATCAGCATATGCTTCTGTTAAAAATTCATTTTCTTTTATTTCTGCCTTTATTACATGTGTTACACCATCTTCCTCTATTTCATATGTATCATCTGTATTTTTTAATGTAACACTAGCACCTGTTGTTTGGTCAGAAAGAGAAACTTTTAATTTTCCTAAACTATAATCACCATCAATATAGTTACCATCTACATCTGAATATACATCTGAATAAGATTCAGACTCATCTTTATCTGAAATTCTTGAATCAGATAATTTATATTTATAATGTGTCCAGTTTCCAAAACAACCATTTAAAAGCTTACCTGAATCATTTGCACTTTTTGCTTCTGCTTCAATGAAGTCTTCGCAATATTCTTCATCATATCTTCCGTCATTATCTTTTTTTATTTTTTTTCTTACCTTAGTTGCAATATCATCAAGCATATTATCTTTAACGTTATCATCAACTACGCTTAAATTATTATTCATATCTAAAAACTTGTCACCATTATCTCCAATTTCAATATAATGGCCCTGTACTTTATCTCCAAGCTTATCTCCTGATTCTATGCCATCTTTGTCCATATTAGTATATTTACCATTTTTATCTACATAATAAATGGCAGAATCATTATCATCATCATTTTTATATCCATCAATTAAAAAAATTCCATTTCCATATGCTTTGGCACTTAAAACTTTTCCATCTTGAGAATCTACATATTTTACTTCTGCAGCTATTGCTGGAACACATGTTGAACATACTGCTGCGGCCATAGCCATGCAAATTATTTTTTTAGATCTATGTATCATATTATTTCCCCCACTGTTCTTTGATATCGTTTTCTTTACCATCATAACTTAACTTTATATCTTATCCAATTCATATTTTTGTCGAAAATAATTGATATTTTTTGTCCTCAATTTTATAATAATATATAAATTAGTAAAATGGGGTACTTAATAATGACTAATGATGAATTAATCCAGTTTCTTAATAAATACACTGATGATGAAATATTCTATAAGAAATATTATGAAGCTCAAAAAAACAATCATGATTATAAAAAATCTATTTATAATAAAGATATAGACTCTTTAAAAACACATAACAATCTATTGGCAAAACATTCAAAACTACCTTTTTTTACACTAGAAGATGTATTAAATTCATCTAACATAGATATAGGAATTATGAAACACCATAGATATACTCCTGTCTCTACACACACTCATGCCTTCTTTGAAATGGTTTACGTACATTCAGGAACATGCATTCAAAAAATTAACGGCAGTGAAATAGTCTTTTCTGCAGGAGATATATGCATAGTTCCTCCCAATGAAAAACATTCTATTTCTGTATTTAATGATAGTATTATCATTAATGTTCTTATCAGAAAGAATACCCTCAGCGAAATCTTTTTAGAATTACTCAAAGGTGCTAATGTACTTTCAGATTTCTTCCCTGAAATACTTTATGAACACTCTCATAAGAACTATCTAATTTTCCACACAAAAAAAGACAGCTTTTTAGATACTCTAATTCTAAGTATGTATAATGAATTTATTGTAGACAAACAGTACAGCCATACTATTATTAAGAATTTATTAAAAGCATTTTTGGGTTTCTTACTGCAAAATTACGGAAATGATATAGAAATGCATATTTCTAATACAAATAATTCTGATATCATTCCACAAATCTTAATTTACATAGAAGATAATTACAACCATGTTACTCTTGAGGATTTATGTGAACGCTTTCACTTTTCAACTGCTTACTTAAGCAGAACTATAAAGAAATCTACAGGTTTAAATTTCACAGAAATTATAAAAAATATAAAGCTAAAAAAAGCCTGCGACCTTCTTAAAACAACAGATATGAATATAAAAAATCTTTCTGAATACCTAGGTTATTCAAGCCAGGAACATTTTATCAGGACATTCAAAAAGGAATTTCATATGACTCCTACTGAATATAGAAAAAAATAATGTATCATAACTAAATTCCTTAGAATATTATATTACTATAAAATACTTTCTTATAAAATAGGAGGTGTAATACACAATGGTTGAACTTAGAGATGATAAATTAATAAATATGAATAATCCTGGTTTTTGAGAATTTAAATTTGATACAAAAATAGAATTTCCAATATTTGCAGACTGTATGGAATACTATTTATAAAATTTTATGCGAAATAGCTTCTTTAAAAATAAATATAAATGCATATTCATATGATAAAATTGATAAAGATACAGTCATGATAAGAATTATTATTGACCTTGAAGACCAATCTAAACCAAACATATATGCTGTAAAAGAAATTCTAAAAGACTTCAATGTAAAATTTACTACAGCTGAAGTATTAAGAGCAATATTTTTAAATGATAATGTAGGTGGATATGCAATACTTCTCAATACAATAAATAAAATTAGTACTGTTGAATATTCTTATGTTTTACATGATGGAAGTGCTATCCTAGGTGTAGAATCATTAAAAAAAGTTATGAATGCATTAAAGAATATGGTATATAAATAAAAATTAAGTATTGTATAAAAACATAGTTATTGTTCTTATACAATACTTTTATTTCTAAAATATATGTTATCTAATTGATAACTATTCTCTTCGCAACATCCTGCGAAAACTTACTTAATAAATATTAAGCTTTTTTCACTCTTAAAATATCATGCTCATTTAATTCTACATCACCTAAATCAATCCATAAGATTTGTTTAGCATGTGGTGCACTTTCTTGAGGTTCACCATCTTCAGTGTAGATTCCCTTAACTTCACATAATATATTAGTTCCATCTGGTTTCATAAGTTCTATAGTATCGCCAACGCTGAACTTATTCTTTTGTTGTATTTTACATTGACCTTTTTCATTTACATCTAAAACTTGGCCTAAGTAAACATAGTTTGTTATATGAAGGTTTGCATCATATATTTGTGCATCAGCACCTACTTTTCCAAAATAGAATCCTGTAGTAAAGTTTCTATAAGTACATTTTCCTATTTCATCTTTGTACCATTCAAGATTTGCTTTGTACTTTTCAGGAGACTCTAAATAATCATCAATTGCTTTTCTGTAAGTTCTTGCAACTGTTGCAGTATATAATGTTGTTTTCATTCTTCCTTCAATTTTGAAACTGTCAATTCCTGCTTCAATCATTTCTGGAATATGTTCAATCATGCACAAATCTTTTGAGTTAAATATGTAGCTTCCACGTTCATTTTCATAGACTGGGAAGTATTCACCTGGTCTTTTTTCTTCTACAACAGAATAGTTCCATCTGCATGGATGTGAGCATTCTCCTCTATTTGCATCTCTTCCAGTCATATAATTGCTTAATGAGCATCTTCCTGAATAAGCCATGCACATTGCTCCATGTATAAAACTTTCTATTTCCATTTCTTCTGGGATATGTCTTCTTATTTCTGCAATTTCTGCTAATGAAAGTTCTCTAGCACAAACAACTCTCTTTGCTCCAAGTTCCCACCAGAATAAGAATGTTTCATAATTTGTATTATTAGCTTGTGTACTAACATGTCTTTCAATATGAGGTATAATTCTTTTTGCTAAAGAGAATATTCCTGGATCTGCAATAATTAAAGCATCAGGATTTAATTCTCCAAGTTCTTTAAGATATACTTTAACTTCTTCTAAGTCTTCATTGTGAGCTAATATATTAACAGTAACATGCACTTTTACATTATGACGATGTGCATATTCTATTCCTTCTTTTAATTCTTTCATTGAAAAATTAGTTGCCTTAGCACGTAAGCTGAATACTTCTCCACCAACATATACAGCATCTGCACCATAAGCTACAGCAACCTTTAAATTTTCAAGATTACCTGCTGGAATTAATAATTCCAATTTTCTCATACTTTCGACCTCTTCTCTTTCATAAATTTATAATAAACTAAACTATTAAAAAATCAGTTAGTCTAATAATTCACCTATAATTTAAATTTTTTATTATTAAATCATTATAGACTTTAATCATATAACATTAGTTTCTTTTTGGCTACTACTATACCTTAATTAATGTACTAATAAATATAAATCTATACTCTTTCTCTAATAATTAATATCCAAATAAAAAATTAATCTGTATTATTTTTTTAACAATACAGATTAATATATTAATAATAAATATGTTTTTTTGATAATTTAATAATACGCATATTGTAGATTATTAATCCAAAAAATTTTATCCACTATACATTTTGTTATTCTTTAAAAGCACATAACTATTAATATTTTCTTAAATACTCTTCCCAGTTATCTGGATAAAGTTTTTTAATCTGAGAAAGTCTATTTCTAGGTATAGGAGTGCTCCAATAATCTGCTCCTTGTCTTTCACATTCTGCAACAATTTCCATCTTCATTTTGTATTCTTCTGAATCTAAATCGAATATCCATTGCCTTAACCGTTACTGAAAACTTATAAA
>DPOH01000349.1 GCA_003539755.1 Clostridium sp. | reverse complement strand
CTGTAGAATATTATAGAATATATACAAAAATATGTCAATAGAATAATTGAAAAATTATATAAAAACTATGAATATATTTATAAAATTTTAATTTTTTATTAATCTCTTGTTAACCAAATATACAGATATATAGAGTAAGATGTAGCTATAGAAGGAATTTTATGCTTATAAATATTACTATTAATTTGCTTAAAAGTAAGGAGAATTACCATGGATATAGAAAGTAAAGAACTAAGGATTGAAAATACAGTTAGCTCAGAAGAAATGGAGATACTAAATGCTGCACTTAAAGGTATAAGTGGATGGAGATTTTATCCTATTGCTGTTATTACAAATGGAGGTATGGATTATCATTTTATTTGCAAGAGACATCCAGTCATGAGTAGATTAGAGATAACTATAGCAAAAATTTATGTTAGGATACAACAGAATGAACCAAAAGTATTAGCAATTGAAGAAATAGACTAGAATTATTTATAGATTTTAAATATTTTTAAGTTAGTATGAATATGAACTATTTTATGGACAAGTAGTTTATATTCATACTAACTTTTTGTTTTTTGTAAATTTTAAAGATAGGTGAAACTATTGGTAGATAAAAATAATACATATTACTCTTTAATAATGTGAAAGATAAATAAAAAGATAATTGGAGGGTAATATGAAAGCAATTGTTTATAATGGAATAAAAGATGTTGATGTTGAAAAGGTAGAAGATCCTAAAATTGAAAAGGAGGATGATATAATTGTAAAAGTCACTTCTACAGCAATCTGTGGTTCAGATCTTCATTTAATACATGGAATGATTCCTAATATGCCAAAGGGATTTCGCCTTGGTCATGAAACAATGGGAATTGTAGAAGAAGTGGGAAAGGGCGTAACAAATTTAAAGAAAAATGATAGGGTTGTGGTACCTTTTCCAGTTGCATGTGGCCATTGTTGGCAATGCAAGCATAATAATTTTAGTCAATGTGATAATTCGAATCCTAATGGAGAAGTAGGAGGGATATTTGGCTATAGTAATACATTTGGAGGCTATGCTGGAGGTCAGGCAGAATACTTAAGAGTTCCTTATGCCAATGTAGGTCCAGTAGTTATCCCAGAGCATTTGGCTGATGAACAGGTATTGTTTCTAACTGATGTTTTACCAACATCCTATTGGGGAGTAGATATTGGAGGAGTAAAAGCTGGAGATACAGTTGTTATTCTTGGATGTGGTCCAATTGGGCTTACAGCGATAAAATGGTGTTTATTTAGAGGAGCTGAAAGAGTTATTGCTGTTGATAATGTTCCATATAGATTAAATCATGCTAAAACTTATAAAAATGTAGAAGTAATTAATTTTGAAGATTATGATAACACTGGTGAGTATATAAAGGAAATAACTCATGGAGGAGCAGATGTAGTAATAGATTGTGTTGGAATGGATGGTAAAATGACAACTATAGAAAGAGTTGAAACAATGCTTAAGCTCCAAGGAGGATCAAAATCAGCTATAGAAATTGCTACTCAGGCTGTAAGAAAATGTGGAACAGTAGTATTGGTTGGAGTATATGGTGCAAGGTATAATAATTTTCCATTGGGAGATTTCTTTTCTAGAAATATAACATTAAAGATGGGGCAATGTCCTGCACAGACATATGTTAAAGATATTTTAAAGTTAATTGAAGAAGAAAAGTTTGATGCTACTGATATTATAACTCATAAATTAAAATTAGATGAGGGTAAACATGCTTATGAAATTTTTGATAATAAATTGGATGACTGTATTAAAGTAATATTAAAGCCATAAAATTTATCACAATAATCTAAGAAGAATCTTTATGATAAACTAATAAAATATCATTAAGGTTCTTTTTATTTTTAAAATATATAATAATTGGTATATGTGAGTTTATAGTGATATAATAAATAGAATTTAGGTAAACTAAAGTAAAAAGTCAGGAGATATATAATATAGATGAAAAATGAATTTAGTAAATTTAAATTAAGTGATGAAATAATAAGATCTATAGAAGGGTTAGGATATAAAAAACCATCTGAAGTACAGGAACGAGTAATTCCTGAAATAATGCTAAATAAAGATTTGTTAGTTAAATCACAGACTGGAAGTGGTAAGACAGCAGCTTTTGCGATACCTTTATGTGAAAAGATAGATTGGGAAGAAAATAAGCCACAGGTTTTAGTGTTAAGTCCAACAAGAGAACTTGCAGTTCAAGTAAGTGATGATTTTATTAATATAGGAAGATTTAAGAGAATAAAATGTGTACCTGTATTTGGTAAGCAACCTATAAGTGAACAGGCTAGAAGTCTTAAACAAAAGACTCATGTGGTTGTAGGAACTCCAGGAAGGATATTAGATCATATAGATAGAGGAAGTCTTGATGTTTCAAAAATTAAGTACTTTGTAATTGATGAAGCAGATGAAATGCTTAATATGGGGTTTATTGGACAGGTAGAAGGAATAATAAGAAGAATTCCAAAGAAAAAGGTTACTATGCTTTTTTCTGCAACAATCCCTGAAGAAATTAAAGAACTTTGTGAAAAGTATATGGATAGACCAGTTGACATTTCAATTAAGAACCAGAAACTTATTACAGATAATATAGAGCATAATTTGTATTATGTAGATTATGATAGTAGGCTTGATTTTTTAAATAATATATTAATATGTGAAAAGCCAGAAACAGCTGTTATTTTTGGAAGAACTAAAGATAGTGTTGATAATATATTTGAATATTTGAAATCAAAGTCATATTCTGTAGGGAAAATTCATGGAGGACTATTACAAAAAGAAAGACTTGAGGTAATGGATAGATTCAAAAAAGGTGAATTTAGAATACTTGTTGCTACTGATATTGCTGCTAGAGGCATAGATATAGAAAATATAACTCATGTAGTAAATTTTGAACTTCCAGTTGAAAAAGAAGCATATGTTCATAGAATAGGTAGAAGTGGAAGAGCTGGTGCAAAAGGAAAAGCTATTTCTATATGTACAAGAAAAGGAGATAGATATTTAGATGAAATTCAGAAATATATAGGTTTTGAACTTCCTGTAAAAGAAAATCCTTCGAACGAAACAATAAAAGAAAATTTTAAAATTGGAACAGAAATTTTAAAATCAGCACCTAAAAAAAAGAAAGAAAAATCTAAAAATATAAATGCTAATATAACAAAGATTTATTTAAATGGTGGAAAGAAAAAGAAAATAAGACCAGGAGATATAGTTGGAGCAATAACAAAAGTTAATGGTGTTTCAGGAACAGATATCGGTATTATTGATGTTCAAGATAATGGATCATATGTAGAAATACTTAATGGAAAAGGAATATCTGTATTAAAGGCATTAAAAGATATGACCATAAAGGGAAAGAAGCTTAAAGCTGAAAGAGCTAGGAAGTAATATTCTTTAGGCATTTGTTATATAATTTGTTTTGATATATAATAAACCATAGATTAAAAATTAAGCTATATATTATTGCTATATTTTAAGTGACATTTATATTGATTAGCTTTGGGAAAATTATAATTGTTGAAATTTAATTATTATATAGTGAATAAAATTTAGATAAAATAAAGAGGTGCAAAAGTAAAATGTCAGATAATAGAAATGCGAAATGCTGGTGTGGTAGTGGTAAAAAATATAAGAAATGCCACTTGGAATTTGATGAAAAAATAGAAAGTTACAGATTAAAGGGATGCGAAGTTCCAGATAGAAGTTTAATTAAAACACCTGAAGAAATAGAAGGAATAAAAAAGAGTGCTGCAATAAATAACGGTGTATTAGATTTAGTAGCAAGCAAAATTAAAGCAGGAATGAGTACAGCAGATATTGATAAACTTGTTTATGATTATACTACTGAACATGGTGCAATTCCAGCTCCATTAAATTTTGAAGGATTTCCAAAGAGCGTATGTACATCAATAAATAATGAAGTGTGTCATGGTATTCCAGATGAAAACATAATATTAAAAGATGGAGATATAATAAATGTTGATGTATCTACTATATTAGATGGATATTATTCAGATGCTTCAAGAATGTTTATGATTGGAGAGGTATCAGAAGAAGCTAAAAAGCTTGTTGAAGTATCTAGAGAATGTATGCTTGCTGGTATAAAAGCAATTAAGCCATGGGGATTCTTAGGTGATATAGGAGCTGCATGTCAAAAGGTTGCTCATGATAATGGATATACTATAGTAAGATTATTAGGTGGCCACGGAGTAGGAAATGAATTCCATGAAGAACCATTTGTACCTCATATAGGTGAAGCAGGTACAGGAATGTTATTAGTACCAGGTATGGTATTAACAGTTGAACCAATGGTTAATGAAGGTACATATGATGTATATCAAGATGCTGATAATGGATGGACTATCTATACTGATGACGATAAGTTATCAGCTCAATGGGAACATACAGTTTTAATAACTGAAGATGGAGTTGAAGTATTAGCTTACTAATAAATAATTATTATTTTAGGAAAAACTTGACAAATATATTTTCATAAAGTATTATTTAAGTAAATTAAGTTTAGCAATGAGGCTGTTCTAATATTATTAGAATGGCCTTTGTTTTTTATAAAAATATAGTCAGTAAGCAATGGAGCTTTTTTATATTTACGTATAATTGCGTGTTTATAAAAGGCTCTATTTTTATTTTACTCATAAAGGGGGCAAGAAAAACATGATTTTAATGAGTAAAATCAATAAAAATTTTGGTGATCTTCATGTGCTAAAGAATATTAACATTGAAGTTAAGGAAGGTGAAAAAGTAGTTGTAATAGGTCCAAGTGGTTCTGGAAAATCTACATTAATAAGGTGTATGAACTATTTAGAAGAACCAACATCAGGAAATATTACTGTTGACGGATATGACCTTAAAGAAAAAAGAAATCTTAATAAAGTGAGACAATCAATGGCTATGGTGTTTCAGCAGTTTAATCTTTATCCACATATGACTGTTTTAGAAAATTTAACTTTAGCACCTATAAAACTTCAAAATGTAAAAAAGAAGGATGCTGAAGAAAGCGGATTAAAATATCTTGAGAAAGTAGGTCTTAAGGATAAAGCCAATTATTATCCTACTCAATTATCAGGAGGCCAGCAGCAGAGAGTTGCTATTGCGAGAGCTCTTAATATGCATCCTAAGATAATGCTTTTTGATGAGCCAACATCAGCATTAGATCCTGAAATGATTCAAGAAGTTTTAGACGTATTGGTTAACTTATCAAAGGAAAATATAACAATGGTTGTAGTAACTCATGAAATGGGCTTTGCCAAGCAGGTTGCAGATAGAATTGTATTTATGGAAAATGGCCAAATAATAGAAGAAGGAAAGCCGGATGAATTCTTTAAAAAGCCTAAGACAGAAAGAGCAGAAAGATTTTTAAATAAGATAATAAGGTAAAAAAATTAATGGTGAATTTGATTATACATTAGGGGGTATTATTATGAAAATTAAAAAATTAATAGCAGCAATAGGCTTAGGAGCATGTTTGCTTATGACAGGATGTGGAAGTACAGCGCAAAGTTCTTCATCAGCATCAGGAAACAGTAGTTCAGCTTCAACATCAGATGGAGGAGCTGTACAAAAAATAAAAGATGCAGGTGTATTAAAAGTTGGAGTTAAAGTAGATGTTCCAAAGTACGGATATAAGAAACCAGATAGCGGGGAGATAGAAGGATTCGAAATAGATTTAGCTAAACAAGTGGCTAAAAAAATATTAGGTGATGAAAGTAAAGTTGAATTACAAGGTGTAACAGCTAAAACAAGAGGACCATTACTTGATAATGGAGAAATAGATATGGTTGCAGCAACATTTACAATTACTGAGGAAAGAAAGAAAAGTTATAATTTCTCAGATTCATATTTTACAGATGGTGTAGGATTATTAGTTAAGAAAGATGCAGGCTATTCATGTTTAAAAGATTTAGATGGCAAAACTATTGGAGTTGCTCAAAGCTCAACAACTAAAAAAGCATTAGAAGAGGAAGCAACTAAACAAGGTATTAAATTAAAATTCTCAGAACTAGCAAGCTATCCAGAAATAAAATCAGCACTTGATTCAAAAAGAGTAGATTGTTTTGCTGTTGATGCTTCTATATTAAATGGATACGTAGATGATAGCTCAGTTATATTAGATGATAGATATAATCCACAAGAATATGGTATTGCAAGTAAATTAGACAATAAAGATTTAGCAGAAGTTATAAATGGAGTAGTAAATGATATGAAATCATCTGGACAAATGGATGAATTAATTCAAAAGTGGGGAATTAAATAATGAATGGACCTTTTGCTTGGTTTAAATGGGAATCATTATTTTCTGATTATCATGTATTCTTAGATGGATTTATTATAACAATTGAAGTTGGTATTTTAGGACTTGTACTAGCATTAGTTCTTGGAATGATTTTTGGGATAATGTCTACAAGTAAAATAAAAGTTCTTAGATTAATAAGCAGGGTGTATGTTGAAATTATTCAAAATACACCACTCGTAATACAAGTATTTTTCTTATTTAATGGATTACCATATATACGTATAGTTCTACCTGTATTTCTAATAGGTATTTTAGGAGTTGGAGTTTACCATGGAGCTTATATTGCAGAAGTTGTAAGAGCAGGAATATCATCTATTCCTAAGGGACAGTTTGAAGCATCGCATTCTCAAGGATTTTCTAATATTCAAACTATGAGATATATTATTTTGCCTCAGACAATCAAAATAATAATACCTCCTTTAACTAATCAGCTTGTAAATTTAATTAAAAATACATCAGTATTAGCTATGATAGCAGGTGGCGACTTAATGCATAGTGCAGATTCATGGTCAAGTCAGAACATGTTTTATGGACCAGCGTATGTTGTTACAGGACTTCTTTACTTTGTATTATGCTTCCCTCTTACTAAAATGGCAAGACATTTCGAGTTAAGAAAGAGAGTTGTTAAGTCTATAGAAACAGAAAATGATGATACAGGTTTGACAACTGTAGAAGGAGGAATATAATATGAGCGAGGTTTTTACAAAGACAAATATGTTATTCTTGCTTCAAGGAATTAAATTGACACTTATAATTGCATCTATTTCAATAATAGTGAGTTTTATATTTGGGACAATTTTAGCTGTTCTTAGAAATTTTTCAAAAGGAATTTTAGGAAAGATATCAGGCATATATATTGAGACTTTTAGAAATACTCCATCATTACTTTGGATTCTTTCAATTAGATTTCTTATACCGATAAAGCCAATGTATGCAGGAATTTTATCATTTACTCTTTTTACAACAGCAGCAATTGCGGAAATAGTAAGAGGAGGGTTGAATTCAATTTCTAAAGGACAATTTGAAGCAGCATATTCTCAAGGTTTTTCGAAAATACAAACTTTAAGATATATAATATTGCCTCAGAGTATAAAGAAATGTATACCTACAATATTATCTCAAGGAACTACAGTAATTAAGGACACCTCATACCTTTGGGCTGTAGGAATAGAAGAGTTTACAGGAAAGGGTATGATATTAATGGGAAGCTTTGCAACCTCATCTCAAGTGTTCTTGTTATTTGGATTTATTGCATTAAGCTATTTCATAGTCAACTTTATAATATCATGTACCATGAGAAGTATAAAAACTGCATATTAATAAAAATAGCTGTCAAAGTGTATTAATTTTTTATATGTTTAAATAATTAAAAGATAAAATATCATATTTAAAGAAAACAGAAATAAATATAGTTAATGAATTAGAATATTTTCAAGTAAGGGGAAGATATTAGTGAATATTTGTGAAAATAGAGCAAAAGCAACATTATGTCCATGTACATTTAATTGTCCTAATCACGGAAAATGCTGTGCATGTGTAGCACATCATAGAGATAACGATGAAGGAGTTCGGCATGTTTTTTTTCAAAGGAAGCAGAAGCTACTTATGACAGGAGTATAAGGGCTTTGTGCATAGATCGAGGTTTGATAAGTAAAAATTAATTAAAGAATAAAGCCTATTGCAAAATTATATAGTAAATAAGAAAAGTGGTCTAACCACTTTTTTTATTTACACGCTAAAAACTAATAAAATATAATAAATTTTGTTTATAATTATGTATATAAATAAATTTTATGTTAATAATCATAATAAAACATATGTTCGTATATAAAGAATAAAGGAGAGTGTTTAAGAAATATGAGTGAAACTTCATTAAATGTTTTAGAGAAATATTATGGATATAAGTCTTTTAGAAGAGGTCAGGAAAAAATTATAGATACAATAGTAAAAGGAAGAGATGTGCTTGCTATTATGCCTACTGGAGGGGGAAAATCTATATGCTATCAAGTACCTGCTCTTATGTTAGAAGGATTAACTATTGTAATATCTCCTTTAATATCGCTTATGAAAGATCAGGTTGATACCTTAAAGGATATGGGAATAAAGGGAGCGTATATAAACAGTAGTCTTACAAGTGAAGAAGAAAATAGTATCATAAAAGACCTTGAAATGGGAGAAATAAAAATATTATATATTGCACCTGAAAGACTTGAATCAGGATTATTTTTAGATGTTATTTCAAGATGCGACATATCTCAGATTGCTGTAGATGAAGCCCATTGTATATCTCAATGGGGGCATGATTTTAGATCTAGTTATAGAAGAATTTCTCAATTTATTAATTTTTTAAAGAAGAGACCTATAGTAACAGCATTTACTGCTACAGCATCTGAAGAAGTTAGAAATGATATTATTTCTTTATTAAACTTAAAAGATCCTGAAGTTTTTGTAACTGGATTTAATAGAGAAAATTTAACTATCAATATTGTTAAAGGTGAAAGTAAAAGAACATATATGCTTAAATACATAGAAGATAATAGAGATGTATCAGGGATTGTTTATGCAGCTACAAGGAAAGAAGTAGATAGTATTTATGAATTATTATCTGCCAAAGGCTTTAGTGTTACACATTATCATGCAGGTTTATCTGAAGAAAATAGAAGACAAAATCAAGAGGATTTTATTTATGATAGAGCAAAGATAATGGTTGCGACAAACGCCTTTGGCATGGGGATTGATAAGCCAGATGTAAGGTATATCATTCATTATAATATGCCTAGAAATTTAGAAAGTTACTATCAGGAAATAGGAAGAGCAGGTAGAGATGGTGAAGAAAGTGAATGTATTTTGTTATTTTCACCACAAGATATTCATGTTCAAAAGTATTTAATAGAAAACTCTATAGAAAATCCAATAAGAAAAAATAATCAATACGAAAAACTTCAGCAGATGCAGGATTTTGTATTTAGTAATGAATGTTATAGAAAATATATATTGAATTATTTTGGAGAAGAATATAATGAAAATTGTAATAAGTGCAGCAATTGTTTGAATGAGGGAGAAATGACAGATAAGACAGTAGATGCACAAAAAGTTATCTCATGCATATATAGGATGAAACATAAATTTGGAGCTGGAATGCTTATTGATGTTTTAAGAGGCTCTAAAAATAAAAAGGTACTACAGTTTGAATTTGATAAGCTATCAACTTATGGAATAATGAAGGACTATTCAGCTGAAGAACTTAAGAATTTTATAAACACCTTAATATCTCAAGGATTTATTACAGTACTACAGGGAACTTATCCAGTTTTATCTTTAAATTCTGTATCAAGACAGGTTCTTGTGGGCGAGACAAAAGTAATTCTTAAAGAATTTAAAGTTAATAAAAGGATTAGAGAAGATAATGAGTTATTTGAAATACTTAAAGGAATCAGAAGTGAAATTGCAAAAGAGCATAATGTTCCACCCTACATTGTATTTGGAGATGTTACTCTTAAAGAAATGTCTGTGAAATATCCAATAAATGAAGATTCAATGAAAAATATTTCTGGTGTTGGTGAAGTCAAGTATAGTAAGTATGGTAAAGTATTTGAAGAGGCAATTAAGGAATATTTACAGAAACATAATATTGTTTTAGAGGAAAAATCGGAAGAAAACAATAATGATTCAGAAGAAAATACTCTTATACTTGAAGTATCAACAGATGAAAAATTATATGAAATACTTAAAAATGTAAGAGCAGAAATCGCTAGAGAAGAAAATACAGAATATCCTCAATTTATAGTTTCTATGAATAGTCTTAAAGAAATGAGTGGAAGATATCCTATAACTTTAGAAGAATTAAAGGATATTAGTGGAATGGGACCTAAAAAAATAAGTTCTTATGGAGAAAGATTTATGGAAGCAATAAATAATTATATTTTAGAAAATCATATAGATTTAAACTGGGTTTATAAGAAAAAAAGAAAAGTGATACTTGATGGAGAAACCAGAAGTAATGATGAAATAGCTATTGATATGCTTAAGAAAAAAGAAAATATCCATAGTGTAGCTGAAAAATTAGAAATTTCAGTATCTACATTGTTAGGATATGTTCAAGAATATATCAAAGAAATAGGTGGAAATCCATTTGATATTGATTTAAGTGAGTTCTTCAATAAAGAAGAAGAAAAATTAATAGTAGAAGCTTGTGAAAAATATGGATATGATAAAGTATCTGACTTAAAAAACAAACTTCCTAAGTTTACAAAATATGAATCTATAAGAGCTGTTATATTAAATCATTATTTTATTAAACATCAATAAAAAGTAAAATTATTTACCTGATTTTATATTTTTAATCAATTACCACAGAGTAATAATATATTATTTGAAAAATATATTTAGTAACAGAGATATAATATGATGTTAGGAGCGTAGAAGAGTGAATCCGTATGAGGTATTAGGAATTAATAATAATGCATCACAGGATGAAATAAAAGAAAGATATAAAGATTTGTTAGAAGAATATACTATAAATCAGGATGAGACCACACAAGAGAAAATCCAGAAACTTAATAATGCATATGATATGCTAGTTAATAGAAATATATATAAAGAAATAAGAGGACTTATTGAAAAAAAGAATTTTGTAGCAGCAGAAGCAAAACTGAATATTGCTAATGATAGAGAGAATGGAGAATGGAATTATCTGCAAGGATTTGTATGCGTACAAAAAGGATGGTTTGAAACTGGATTAAATTATTTACGAAAAGCAGTTGAATTAGATCCTAATAATACTGAATATTTAAGCAGTTTGAATACACTTCAAGCAAGAGTGATTGAATATGCTACAAAATATGCGAATATGAGGAGTGTTCCAAAGCAGGGAGTGGGAAATAGCAATAATAATATGAATGCATGTGGAGGAAGTGGTGGAGGCAATGGTGGTATGTGCTGAAGCAAATGACTTGATAATATTATAGTTATATGATATTCTATATGAGCAGTTGGTGCGTAAAAGTGCTAATTATGGAGCTTAGAGTGTCCTTCGCCGGTCTCTAAGCTCCTTTTTGCAGTTGTGATAAAAAATGGGAGGTAAAACTTATGAAATTATCAAAATTAGAAGAGATTGTATTCGGTAGTACATCAACAATAAATGTTAATAGAGCAAAGAAATTATTAAATGATAAAGAGCTTGTAAAATTTAATATCCATAAGTCTGAAGGTTACTACAATATATATGGTAATTTTAAAAGTGAAAATAAACTTCAAAGTTATAGTGCTCATTTAAAAATAGATTTAAAAAATGAAGTGATTACATTATCAAAGTGTAATTGTAATACATATAAGGATGGCTCTATAGGAAATAACCGTTATAAATGTGAACATATTATAGCAACAGGTCTTCAATTCATCAATCAAGTTAAAAATAAAATTAGTAATAAGGTTGATAGTAAAGGTACATTAGAGAAAAAAATAATAAACGAAATTTTACAGACAAAAGAATTCTGTAATTATAATAAATCGGAAGATAAAAGAGAAAAATTAGAACTTAGTATTTCGTTAAAAGAAGTAAATGATGAAAAAGAACTTTATTTTGATATGTTTTTGTATATTGGAAATTCCAAGATATATCCTGTACTTAATATTTCAGAATTCGTAGAAAAAGTGATAAATGGTGAAGAATATCATATTGGAAATGGTTTGATTTATAATAAAAATAAGTATTATTTAAGTGATGATGATATGGATTTAATAAGTAGTTTGTATGATTATAATGTAATAAATACAGATAGTCATAGTAAAAATAAATTACGACTATCAAGTTCAATGCTTCAAAGAATACTAAATAATATTCCAAATAAAAAGATAAAATTTTCATATAAATATCAAACATATTTAAGTAAGATAAGAAATGAAAATCTACCTTTAACTTTTACTATAAAGAAGATAAATAATAAGTATGTTATAACAACAACTAAAGTATTTCCTATTCCTTTAAATAAAAAGATGAATCTTTGGTTTTATGATAGAGATTTATATATACCAAGTAGTGGACAGATAGAATTATATAGAATTTTTTATTCTGGATTAAAGGAGAAAGGAAGAGTAGAATTAAATTCAGATATTGTAAAGGATGATTTAAATAAAATTGTATGGTGTCTTAGCAAGATAGCTAAAAATATGTATTATGATGAAAATATAATAAAAGAGATAAGTAGTGGAGTAAAAGTAAAATTTAATTTTTTTGAAGAAGATGAAAGTTATATTTGTAAAGTTATGATTAATAGTCAATTTGGAGAGTTAGAATATAAAGACGCCTTGAGTATTAATAATGAAATAATATGTCCATCTAAAAAGCTAAGAATAATTGAAAGTGAATTGAATAACTGTAGATTTTATTTTAGAAATGAAAGATTTGAATTTTTGGGCGAAGAAGAAGAATTTTATGAGTTTATAAAATATAAATCTCAATTATTAAAAAAGATTGGTACAGCCGAATTTAGTGATGAGAGTTATAATTTATATTATGGGGAATTAGAAAAGATACATGTTAAAGAAAAAGATAATGGAAAGTATGATTTATCATTTGATCTAAATGGAATTTCTAAAAATCAAATTGAAGATGCTTATAATGCTTATAAAGATAAAAAGCATTATTTTAGACTTAGAAATGGAAAATTTATTGATTTAACAAACGAAGAATTGATAAAAATATTTAAAATTATTGATAACCTTAATTTAAATATAGAAAACTATAAGGATGAATATGAAATAGAGTTAAATAAGTTACTTTATTTAGATGAAAGACTTGAGAATGAGAAGTTATATAATTGTAATAAGGACAAAATAAAAAATATTATAGATAAAGTAAAGAATAATAAACTGAGTGCTGATTTTAAAGTGCCAGAAAATTTCAAGGGAAGTTTGAGACCATATCAAAAAGAAGGTTTTGAGTGGTTTATGAATTTGAAGAGGTTTGGCTTAGGGGGAATATTATGTGATGAAATGGGGCTTGGAAAAACAATTCAGACAATATCATTTTTGCTTACTCAGAAAGAAAATACTTCATTAATAATATGCCCAACTTCTTTGATTTACAATTGGAATGAAGAAATTCAAAAATTTGCACCAGATTTAAAGGTTGGAATTATCCATGGAAGCAATAAGAATAAGGATTTTATATTAGATAATATGAAAGAGTATAGTGTTATTTTAACTACTTATGGAACAGTAAGGTCAAATTCAGATATTTATGATAATATTATATTTGAAAATATTATTTTGGATGAAGGACAGAATATTAATAATCATAAATCACAAATAAGTAGTATAGTAAAAAAATTAAACGGTAAAAATAAATTTATTTTAACAGGTACTCCTATAGAAAATAATTTAGATGAGTTATGGTCATTGTTTGATTTTATTATGCCAGGTTATTTGTTTACAAATAAAAAATTTAATGAAAGATTTATAAAGAATATTGAATCAAAAGAGGAAAATTTAAATGAATTAAAAGTATTAATAAGTCCATATATATTAAGAAGAACAAAATCTGATGTTATAACAGAACTGCCACAAAAATCAGAGAAAATATATATGGTCAAAAATACAATTATGCAACAACGTATGTATGACGGGCTTATAAATGAAATTCAAAATAATATTAAAGATGAAAATTATAGAAGCATAGATTTGTTTGCTTATTTTACTAAACTTCGTCAGATATGTATTGACCCATCTATAGTAATAGATGATTATAATGGTGGAAGTGGAAAAATAGATTTTGTTAAGAATATGGTAAAAGAAAAAATTATTAATCATAAAATTCTTATTTTTTCACAATTTACTTCAGCGTTAAAAAGAGTTGCAGAAGTATTGGATGAAGAAAAAATAAATTATTTTTATATTGATGGAAATACAAATGCAAAAACACGTATTAACCAGGTAAATGAATTTAACGAGACAAAAGAAAAAAGTGTTTTCTTAATTTCACTAAAAGCAGGAGGAACAGGACTTAATTTGACAAGTGCTGATATAGTTTTACATTTAGACCCATGGTGGAATCCATCAGCTGAGGAACAAGCCAATGATAGAGCACATAGAATAGGTCAGACAAAAGAAGTTGAAGTAGTGAAGCTCGTTGCAAAAGGAACAATTGAGGAAAAAATAATATTATTACAAGAAGATAAAAGACATTTAATTAATAGTGTCTTGACGACAGAGTTAAAAGAAAATAATATTATTGATAAATTAAGTAGTGATGAGCTATTAAAAATATTAGTCCAATAGATTATTAATATAACTTATCTATTTAGAGTGAATAGTTATAATAAATTGATTATTTATTGCTTCAATTAATTTTGTAACTTATTATTAAGTAATATTAAATTTTACTTAACAATATAGTATATATT
>DPOH01000338.1 GCA_003539755.1 Clostridium sp. | reverse complement strand
ATATATAATTCCAGCTGAAATGATAACTATTAAAAGTAAAACAAATATTCCTATTTTCTTCTTATCTTTAAAAAATTCTTCTATAATATATTCCCTCTTTCATCTCTTATAAATATATTTAACTTACACATAAATTAATTTATTTTTATACTTGACATATTTTTGTATTTTATACTTATTAATATTAATTTGCCTAAGTTTATATAGCTTAATTATTATTTTTTTGCTAAAATATATTTTATGGTAATAAAATAATTTATAATATGGAGAGTTTTATGAAAAGATTATTAAAAATTTTTAGTATATTTTTTGCAGTTATATTGGTTTTAACCACCAATTCACTCAATGCCTATGCGGCTGGTCCAGATATAAATGCACAAGGTTGTGCACTAATTGATGCCACAACAGGAGAAGTCCTGTATGGAAAAAATGAAGATGGATATTTTGAACCAGCTTCAACAACTAAAGTAATGACTGCCTTAGTTGTTCTTGAAAATTGTGCATTAGATGAAAAAGTAACTATAACTCAAAATTTCACAGAAATTGATGGTACTGCAGTAGGGCTTTTAAAAGGTGATGAAGTTACTGTAAAGGATCTTCTTTTAGGTCTGCTCATGGAATCAGGAAATGATTGCGCAAATGCACTTGCTATTCATGTTTCAGGCAGCATTCCTGAATTTGCTAAGCTAATGAATGAAAAGGCTAAATCAATAGGAGCAACAAATGCAAATTTTGAAAATCCAAGTGGACTTCCAGGTACTCATCATGTTATAAGTCCAAAAAGTTTAGCATTAATTATGAAAGAAGCCGTTAATAATAAAGAATTTATGGAACTATCAACTACTCCTAGTACAACTAGTGCAATAATTAATGACCCTTCAAGAACAATTTTTATAAACAATAAAAATTATATGATTAATAAGAATTCAAAATATTATTATCCTTATGCTATTTCAGGAAAGAATGGTTACACTACAAAAGCAAATCATACGTATGTTGCTGCAGCAGAAAAAGATGGACATCTTCTTGTAGCATCATTTTTAAATGCTACAGATAAAAACCAAAATTTCTTTGATATGCAGTCAGTATTTAATTATGGATTTGATAATTTTTCATTTGTTAAATTATATAACAAGGGTGATGTAGTAACTGACTATGAAGTAAGTAAAGGTGAAAACATACCTTTAATTGCTACACAAGATATAGGATATGCTGTTCCTAAGGGACAAGAAAGTTCTTCTTCAGGAGAATTAAAAATACAAGATGAAGATTTAAGTAAAAAATCTTTTAATGAAGGTGATCCTATTTTAAAAGGAACTGTTTTAGTTAACGGCCAAGAGGTTGAAACTTTCGATTTAGTTGCTGGAGAATCAAGATCATACGAGCCTCCATTTTCAAAAGCTTCATTATCTAATAGATCAAATCTTCCTCTTTATATAAGTCTTGGAATCGGAATCGTAGCATTATGTACTGGATTAGGAATTTTAATCAGAGTAAAGTATAAAAAAAGCAGAAGCGTATAAGCTTCTGCTTTTCTATATTATCTTAATTTTTCAATTAGCTCTTTCATATCATCTGGAAGATCTGATTTTAGTGAAAGCATTTGTCCCGTTCTTGGAGATTTAAAATCAAGAGCATATGCATGAAGTGCCTGCCTTTTTATTAAATCCATCTCATTATCACCATCTCCATATAAAACATCTCCGTATATAGGATGTCCGATACTGCTTAAATGAACTCTTATTTGATGGGTTCTTCCTGTTTCAAGCTTGCATTCTACAAGTGTAGCATCTTTAAACTTTTCTATAATTTTATAATGTGTAATACTTCTCTGTCCACGGTCATCTATTATTCTTTTTGTTCCAAATTCAGTACCTTCTGGTCTATATATAGGCTTATCTATAGTACCACTTTTATTTTCTAAAATACCATGAACAATTGCTAGATATCTCTTTCCTACATTATTTGCACTCATTTCTTTTGAAAGCATTCCATGAGAATATTGATTTTTAGCTATTATTATAAGCCCTGACGTATTCATATCAAGTCTTGAAACTAATCTTACTATGCAGTTTTGATTTGTTTCTTGAAAATAATTTATCACCCCATTAGCTAAAGTTCCACTTTGATAACTCTTAGTTGGATGAACAACCATATATGGCTTTTTGTTTACTACCAATATATCTTCATCTTCATAAATTATTTCAATATCCATTTTTTCTGGTGCAATATCCTGACTTTCATCCTTAGCCAAATCTATCTTTATTGTTTCACCGCTATTTAACACTCTATTCATCTTAACTGGTTCATCATTTACGAATATTCTTTTATCAATAGATGCACTTCTTATAAGCCTAGTTGATAATCCTAATTCATTTTTTAAATATTCTCTAATTTTTACACCTTCACCGATATCCGTAACTTTTTTTTCTAAAATACTCATGTACTTAATCTACTCCTCATCAAGGTTTATTTATATTAATATTTGTTATATTTTATCCACATTTTTCTTACAGTATATTTTCTTTATTCACAAATTTATTCACTAATAATTCTTATAATCTTTTCCTAATATTATAACTACATCATAATCCTTATATTCAAGTTTACTATCTTTTTTGCCTATATTTTTTATATTTAAGTCACTCTGCAAAATTCTAATAAAATCATCATTATCTGAAGTAATCATACTTTTATCACTAAGACTTGTATTTCCAGTATCAATCTTTGAATATCCATAATTCATCATTTCAGTTTTTAATTTTCCTGCTAATCCATTTATCTTAGTGCCATTTAATATTTTAATTCTTAAATTAGCTTTTGAAGTATTACTTAAGTTAGAATTTTTAGCACTTCCTGATGATACAATATTTTTATTAATATTTTTATCAAAAATAAGATAAGACTGTCCATTAATCATTTTAGGTGTTCCTTCTGCTGTCACCATAGATATATCATCTTTATTTACAGTTAAAAAGCTTATCATATATTTTAACACTTTAAATGAAGGCATATTGGTTTCTACATTATTAGCAACTGCAGTTAATATCTTAGGAATTCTAAATATTATAAATGGGCTTTTACATTTATCTACAACATTTGAAATAAATTTATGTTGATTATTAATCCTATCTAAGTCTCCATTTGCAAATCCGCTTCCATCATTATTTTTTCTCCATCTGAAAAATTCTTGTGCCTTCTGACCATCCATCTTTATTGTTTCTCCGGCTTTAAAATTTATATGAAGATTCTGTCCCTCATCATCATAAATCATATTCCTATCTATTTTCATGGTTACTCCCCCTAATGCATCTATAACTTCTACAAATGCATTATAGTCTACCTTTACCATATAATTTATCTTAATCCCTAAAAGATCTTCTACTTCACTTCTTATCTTTGGATATCCTCCAACTGCATATGCAGCATTAATTTTCAAATTCTTACCATTATTATTTATAAGCGTATCTCTTGGAATAGATACAACCTTTATCTTATCTGTTGATGGATTATAATTTAATACCATTATTGTATCAGTTCTCTTTATTGACTGATTATCTATCTGGTCTGGATCTCCTATATCCATTCCGAGTAATAATATGTTCACTGGTCCCCCTGATGGACTTATTCCCTGTGGCATTGTCTTACTGCCTATTTTAAATAATGCAGTTACACCTGAAAAAATAGAAACTATAATGAATGTTAATATAAGTGCAATTATCCCCAAGATAATTTTTTCTATAATACTCATATCATTATTCACTCTAAAACCTAGTCTATGTTTACGTCTATCAGTTCTTATCCCCACTTATTACTCACCCCTTATTTATAAATTAAACAACATCATAATTATCTGTAAACCTTATAAACTATTTAATAATAATTTTGTTAAAATTTCCATATACCTTTAAATAATTTCTTGCCTTTATAGTATTTTCGTCAAGTAGTAAGTCCTTATCTATAAGAAATCTAATACTATGAGTAAGCCCTACATAAACTCCTTTATCTAAATTTTCAAATGTTGCTTTTCTTATCTCTTCTAGACCTTCAAAGCTTCTACTTGGTTCTATCATATCTGCAATATATATTATTTTATCTAATTTAGACATGTTTTCTTTTCCTGTAGTATGCCATCTTAATGATTCTAATATTTCTTCATCATCTATGTTTAATTTACTTTTAGCAACTATAGGTGCTATTATACTATGCCATAAATTCATATTGTTCTCTTCAACCAGCGATAACTTGATATTATTTTCTTTTATTATCTTAAGCATTTCTTCTTTACTTAAGTTTTTCGCAACATCATGGGAAAGACCAGCTACTTCTGCTTTTTTTGCATCAACATCATTTAATGCAGCTAGTTTTTTAGCTGTTTCTGCAACCCCTAAAGTATGTTCATAACGCGATGGCTTCAAATTCTCTTTAAGATATTCTTTTATTTCATTTATTGATAACAAATTACTTCTCTCCTTGTCTATCTATATAAGTTATTCTTCTTTATAAATTCATTAACTTTTTCAGGAACAAAAAAATCAGCCTTTTCTCCTGTTTTTATTCTATTTCTTATATCAGTTGATGATATTTCAAGCTCTTTAAGTTTTAGAATAATTATTTTCCCACCATATTTTTCTTCTGCTTTTTTCTTATGTACATTTAATAATTCTGTATCAATTCCACCTCTAGAAAAGACAACAAAACTACACATTTTAAATATTTTTGATACTTCTGCCCATTTATCTATATCTATAAGACAATCTGCACCTGTTATAAAAAATAATTCTGAATCCTTATAAAATTTTTTAAAATGCTCCAGTGTCTTATATGTATAGCTTAATCCTTCACTTTGTATTTCATAGTCAGATATAGAAAACTCCTCATATGGCTTAATAGCTTCTTTTACCATTTCATATCTTAACCATGCTGGTGTTACCTTTTTTTCAGTTTTTAATGGCTGCTGACCTGCAGGCATAAATATCACATTATCTAAATTCAGCTGTTCTTTTGCTTCATAGGCTATATATAAATGCGCATTATGAATTGGGTCAAATGTTCCGCCTATTATTCCATAACGTTTCATAATTCTGTCCTCCTATAGTAAAAGCAATTACTTAATTTTAAGCATCTATAACTATTTGATTCAATAATCATATTATATCATCATATACTAAATATAAAAAATTTCTCTAATATATTAGACTCTATACCAATATTGTTGCTTACCATGAAAAATATATTATATATTTATTGATTAATAATAAAATTACTATGTAATATACTATAAAAATAGAGCCATAGATTATACTATGACCCTATTTCTAATTTTACTTACAATTATTTTGTAGGTAATTCTATTTTTCTCTTTTTAACGTTACTAGATTGTTTGTAAAGTACCATCTTATTTCCGATTGCTTGAACTCCTTCACACTTAAGTGCTTTACAGATTGCATCTGAAGCTTCTCTAGTATCTAATCCACTGTTTTCTAAAACTTTTATTTTTATTAATTCTCTAGCTTCTAACGCTTGAGAAACTTGTATTAAGAAGTTTTCTTCAATTCCACCTTTACCTATTTGGAATATTGGTGTTAAAGTACTTCCTAGTCCTCTTAAGTAAGCTCTTTGTTTTGTTGTAATCATTTTTCATTTCCTCCTAAAACTGCTTTAATATTTGCCCGTTATCCCCGGGGGATATTTTCAGTTGAGAGTTGAGAGTGGAAAGTTGAGAGTCTTTTGTTTAAAACAGCTCTACTGTTTTTCCATAACTTTCAACTATCAATTATCAACTTTCAACTAACTAAAGTACGTATTCAAATTCGAAGTCATTTAATCTCATAAAGTCTCCATCTTTGATTCCCATTTCTCTTACTTCATCAAAGATTCCCTTATTTCTAAGAACTTTATGGAAATATCTTAATGAGTCTGCATCATGGATGTTTACTGCATGTAATAATCTATCAACAAATGATCCTTCGATAACATATGTCTTAGTTCCTTCTTCATTATCTTCAACAGAAATTTCATAAGTAAATCTCTTTTCTGCTGGTATATATCTTTCTTCTTCAGATATTTCTAATTCAGTAACTGGAATTTCCTTAAGCATTCTTGATGCTTCCTTCATAACAGCATCTACACCTTCATTTGTAGCAGCAGACATCTTGAATACCTTATATCCAAGTTCTTCAACCTTCTTCTTGAAGTCTTCATACACACTGTCATCATAAAGCATATCAGCCTTATTAGCAACAACTATTTGTGGTCTATCCCAAAGCTTAACTGAATACTTCTTTAATTCTTCATTAATCTTAACGAAGTCTTCAAATGGTTCTCTTCCTTCTACTCCTGAGATATCAACTATATGTATTAAAAGTCTAGTTCTTTCAATATGTCTTAAGAATTGAATTCCAAGTCCTACACCTTCTGCAGCACCTTCGATTATTCCTGGGATATCTGCCATTACAAATGGTTCTATTCCATTAACTGCAACTACTCCTAAATTTGGTTTTAATGTTGTAAAGTGATAGTTAGCTATCTTTGGTTTAGCTTTTGTAGTCATCGAAAGTAAAGTTGACTTACCTACATTAGGGAATCCTAATAATCCTACATCAGCAAGTAATTTTAATTCTAAGATTACATTTAATTCATCTCCAGGCATACCTGGTTCTGCATAATGTGGAGCCTGTTTAGTAGCTGTAGCAAATTTAGTATTTCCTTTACCACCTTTACCACCTTTTAATAATACAAGCTCATCATCTTTATGAGAAAGGTCAGCAATTATCTTATTGCTTTCAGCTTCTCTTATAATTGTTCCCATTGGTACTTTTATTATAAGATCTTCTCCATCTTTCCCATAGCACTTAGAACCGCTTCCGTTACCACCGCATTCTGCTACGAATTTCTTTTTATATTTAAAATCTAATAATGTAGTTATTCCTGTATCAACTTTGAAAATGATGCTTCCACCTTTTCCTCCATCTCCACCATCTGGTCCTCCAAGTGGAACGTACTTTTCTCTTCTAAATGTAATAGCTCCGTCTCCACCGTTTCCTGATTTCACAAAAATCTTGACCTTATCTATAAACATATTTTTCACCTCTCCTAAACATACTTTTTTATTTCTTTTTGTTACTTTATGCACAGACTTTATTTTTATACTTAACAATCCTGTTGATAACTTTAATTATGCATGTGGATAATTAAAGTTATTTTTAACTAGAATTCATATAAATATCTAAAAAATTTGTTCTATGTTACTTTGTAATTAGAAAAACTTTTTCTTTATTAAGGTGCCTGTTCATTTTAATAAAATAACTTATGTTTTCTTTATCTGTAGTGAATATTCTATAAAAAATATATTATATTATATCACAACTTAAGTAATGCTCAACTTAATTTTAATTTACCACTAAATGATTTATGTCTACAATGCACAATTCACAATAAGTCTATCACTTTAAGACTTAACAAACTTTTAAATTAATCTAATTAATATAAATAAATTGTCAATTGTACATTGTCAATTATTAAGCTTGTGCATTACAGCTCTACATTATAAACTTTATCCAGTTTAAAGAAGTTTATACTTACATTTAAAAAAGCACTCTTAAAACTAAGAGTGCTTTATTTTAAATAAATTATTCAGCTATTGCTTCAACGTCTACTGGGTAAACACTTGCTTTTTTCTTATCTCTACCAAGTCTTTCGAATCTAACAACTCCATCGATCTTAGCGAATAAAGTATCGTCTTTACCTTTTCCAACATTTTCACCTGGATGAATCTTAGTTCCTCTTTGTCTTACAAGGATGTTTCCAGCAAGAACAAATTGTCCGTCAGCAGATTTAACTCCTAATCTCTTTGATTCAGAGTCTCTACCATTCTTAGAACTACCTACCCCTTTTTTATGAGCGAATAATTGAAGGTTCATAATTAGCATGTGACTACACCTCCTCTTTAATTAAAGTTATATATTCCCTACGTTTCTTTTTACCTACTATTTGATCAAATCCTAAAATAACACTTTCTAGGCTCTTTTCAAAAGTTCTTAGCAAAACTTGTGCTTCGTCTAGCTCTTCAGCATTAAAATCCTGAAGATCTAACTTTAGGTATCCATCTTTAATTTCGTAAGTTGAATTTAGTTTTAAAACTTCATCCAAGCCAATTATTACACTTTGAGATAAAACAGATACACTGTTACAGATTAAATCAAATGCCTCTCCAACAAGTGCAGAATCACTTGAAAAATCTCTACCATCAGATAATGCATGACCGTCCATTACGAAACCAACAATCTTACTTTGTTTTTCGTTAATCTTAACCGTAACCATAATATTATGCTTCGATCTTTTCGATAACTAACTTAGTGTAAGGTTGTCTGTGTCCATTCTTTCTTCTATAGTCTTTCTTAGCTTTATACTTGAAAACTATAACTTTCTTAGCCTTACCTTGAGCTGCAACCTTAGCTACAACCTTAGCTCCTTCAACAACTGGAGTACCAACTTTGATACCTGCATCAGTTCCTACTGCTAAAACTTCGTTTAATTCAACTGTAGAATCAACTTCAGCGTTTAATTTTTCAACGTATATTACGTCTCCTTCTTGAACTCTGTATTGTTTTCCACCTGTTTTTAATACTGCGTACATTAAAACACCTCCTCATAACGGTCTCGCCACTTTTGGTACAAAGATTTAACTTTGTTTTACAAAAAACCTTACGTGTGCGGTTTACAAATGCCATGATATCATATTATTCGCTATTTGTAAAGCAAATTTAATTTATTTTAAATCACATATTTAAGCTTTTTCAATTGCAGTAACTTTATACTTTTCTAAATTATCTTTTTGAGCTTGAAATAACAGTGGTTCTATTCTGTAACCTTCTATTCCATCTACATACATTAAATATATTTCCTTATCAAGACCATCTATTTCTTTCATAAAAGTAAATATATCTTCTTGAATTCTATCCTTATAGACACTATCTATTTCTATTTTGAAACAATCTATAGAATTTTCTTCTTTCATTCTAACTATTTCATTTTTAATTAATCCTTCTATATATGATAACTTTAGAATAATTCCTCTTCCTTTACACAAATCACATTTTTCTTCCATGTATTCATATACACTCTTTCCTTGTCTCTTTCTAGCTATCTGAACAAGGTCAAGCTCAGTAAATGGAAATATCTTAACATTTCCTTTATCATCTTTCAGACTTCCTGTAAGTGCAGCCATAACTTCTGTCCTTTGGCTTCTATCTCTCATATCTATAAAGTCTATTACAATTATTCCACTTAAATTTCTAAGTCTTATCTGCTTACCAATTTCTCTTGCAGCTTCAAGATTTGTCTCTAATATTGTTTTGTTAAAGTTTCTTTCCTTAATGTTTTTTCCACTATTAACGTCTATTACATACATAGCTTCTGTTCTATCAATTACAATAGAACCACCACAATGAAGATTAACTTTATTATGTCTAAGCTTTAATAGTTCTTTTTCTATTCCATAAAAATCAAATAAATTTCTGTATCCATCATATAAGTTAACCTTAAAATTTTCGTCACCTTTTACAAAATCAGATACATATTGAAAATCTTCTTCATTATCCACATAAATTTTTATATTTTCATTTAAGTTTGAATTCATAAGCACTTTATTTAAAGTTAGATTTTCACCATAAAGCTTTTTAAGATTTGATGAATATCTCATCTGCTTATCTATCTTTTTAAATTCATCATATAACTTATTTATTTCTCGCTTAAGTACATCTATTTCAACCTCTGCACCTTCAGTTCTCACTGTAATCCCTGCATTTTCTAAAGACTCTATATTATCTAAAATAAATTTTTTAGCATTCTCATCAGTTATTCTTCTAGAAAAATCTATCCCTTCTCTATAGCAGTTAAGAACTACATATTTACCTGGAATACATGCTTTATGAGTCAATTTAGCCCCCTTGTCATTAATAGGTTCTTTAATAACTTCAACTAAAATTTCATCACCTTTTTTAATATTCATCCTTTTTAATTCTTCGCTATAGTACATATAGCCCTCTTTTTCTAATCCAAGATCAACAAATATTGAATTCATTCCAGGTATAATATTTT
Organism: Clostridium sp.; assembly: GCA_003539755.1. Lineage (GTDB taxonomy): Bacteria > Bacillota > Clostridia > Clostridiales > Clostridiaceae > Clostridium. The sequence continues at coordinate 3,626 of DPOH01000338.1, read as the reverse complement.
TTATTCTACCTTTATAAATCTCTCCTATAATAGGTTGATTCGCCTTTTCTTCCACTATACTTTCAATAAGTTCATTATTAGATTTTACGGCTATTCTTAGAATTCGCTCTCTTCTTTCTATAAAAATCTCTTTCATACTTTAATACATCTCCATCCCAATTTACAATGGACAAAAACAGTTGTCAGTTAACAAGTAATAGGTAACTGTTTACTGTCAACTGAATATCTTGGTTTCTTATTTCTTCTTAGTTTATCTGTACTTGTATCTTATATGCATTTATATATATTTGTATTTGCATCTTATACGCACTTATATAATGGAACTAGCTTATCTCCCTTATAAAAATACATTTCTTCTCTTTTTATCGCTACAAATGAATCTACAAGTGCATTTGATGTATTTTCTTGAATATACTTAACCAATAAGTCTGCGCTTAAATGTTCTCTGCTTCCTGTACTTATTAATGTATTTAATACTAATACTTCATCCTTAATCCAGAAATTTAATTCTTTTATAAAGTTCTTTAAATTTACTTCTTTTTCACCTTTTTTACTCTTCTTTATAGTGTTCCATTCTGTTTTTGAAAGTAATTCATTCATTTCATTTTCTAAATTAGAAACATCAGAGTATTTTATCTTTATAGTATATCTTGCCGCATCAATCATAGCCATTGCTTGTGGCACTTTCTTTTCGCCTTCAACATAAGGAATAGCCAAAGCACTTATGTATTTTATTCCACTTGGTGCAGTTTTATTTAATCTATCTATAATTTCGTTCTCATCCATTTCTATTTCTAAAACCATATCCATATATTCTCCACTTGAATATACTCCAACTGATAATGGCTGAGCAATTGATGTACTCATATGTGGATTAAATCCCTTTGAGTATTCTATTGGAAGTTCTGCTCTTCTTATATTCTTTTGAATTGTTTTTAACACATCTAAATGTGATATAAATTTAATATTTTCTTCTTTAGTGAATTTTAGTAAGTATCGCACCTTCAAAACACTCTCCTTCTTTAAAGTTTACATCAATTCCGCATCCTGTACAGCCTTCTCTACAGTTTTTAGTTAATTGTACTTTCTTAGCTTTTTCATTTTCAATTTCAAGATATTTTCTGTTTACTCCAATATCTATGAAATCCCAAGGAAGTATTTCATCATATTGTCTTTCTCTATAAGCATAAAAATCAACATCTAAATTACATTCTTTTAATGCATCTAACCATACATCATATTTGAAGTATTGACCCCATCCATCAAATTTAGCACCATTTTCAAATGCTTTTACAAGAACATCACATAATCTTCTGTCTCCTCTAGCAAATATAGATTCCATAACTGATGTCTTTTGTTCATGATAGTTATAAGTTATGCATCCACTCTTAATTGAGCTCTTTACTGCATTAATCTTCTTATTAACTTCTTCGATTCTAGCCATTGGAGCCCATTGGAATGGTGTAAACGGCTTTGGAACTAATATTGATGTACTTACTGTAAGTTTTAATCCCTTATTATTTCCTTTTGTTTTTGGTACTTGTTTATATCTATAAACTATTTTTTCTGCAAGTTCACCAATTGCTTTACAGTCATCTAACTCTTCATATGGAAGTCCTACCATGAAGTATAACTTAAGTGTCTTCCACCCTGCTTCAAATGCATTTGTTGCAGCCTCTAATATTTTTTCTTCTGTAAGACCTTTGTTTATAATATCTCTCATTCTTTGAGAACCAGCTTCAGGTGCAAAAGTTAATCCACTCTTTCTAACTTTTTGGATTTCATTAAGAAGATCTACTGAAAATGCATCTACTCTTATAGAAGGAAGTGCAACTCCAACTTTCTTTTCTTGGTTTTCATCCATTAAATCATGAACTAATCCTTTTATATCTGAATAATCACATGTACTTAATGATGAAAGTGAAATTTCTTCATATCCTGTATTTTTAACTAATTCTCTAGATAATTCTAATAATTCTTCCTTAGTTTTTTCTCTTACTGGTCTGTAAATCATACCAGCCTGGCAGAATCTACATCCATTTGTACATCCTCTGAAAAGTTCTAAAACTATTCTATCATGTACTATTTCTGTGTAAGGAACAATTATATTAGTTGGGAATGGAACCTTTGTAAAGTTATTAATTATTCTCTTCTTAACAACTGCTGGAACATCCTCATATTTAGGCTTAAATTCTTTTATAGTTCCATCTTCATTATAAGTAACATCATATAATGAAGGCACGTAGATACCATCTATTTTAGATATTTCTCTTAAGAATTCTTTTTTCTTTCCTTTACCCTTATACTTCTTATAAACATCAAGGACATCGTTCATCATTTCTTCACCTTCACCAATTTCAAAGAAATCAACGATATCATATAATGGTTCTGGATTATATGCACATGGGCCTCCAGCCATAACTATAGGATCATCTTCTCCTCTTTGAGATGCTCTTATAGGAATATTACACATATCAAGCATGTTTAAAACATTTGTGTAGCTCATTTCATATTGAAGTGTAAATCCAAGCATATCAAATTCATTTAAAGCATCCTTAGTCTCTAATGTAAATAATGGAATATTATTTTTTCTCATTAATTCTTCCATATCTGGCCATGGTGCAAATGCTCTTTCACAATATGTATCTTCTCTTAAATTTATAGTATGATATAAAATTCTACTTCCTAAATGTGACATACCAACTTCATAGACATCTGGGAAACAAAATGCAAATCTAATGTCTACTTCTTTTGGATCTTTTATGATTTCATTCATTTCTCCACCAGTATATCTACTTGGTTTCTCAACTTTAAATAAAATATCATCTGAAACTCTGTTCATTAATATATTTCCTCCTTAAATAATTAAGTCTGGCTTAATTATGCGTAAATCATGTATTTCATTTTCCTATTTTCAAAAATAAAAGAAGTATAAAACATTTTATTATACTTCTTAATTGATACCCCTATTCTAACACAATTAATTCCTCATGGGAATATTCTTATTATGCCCATAATAAGTCATAATTACTTGAAAATTTATAAAAGAAAAACACTAATAATTAGAATTCTATTGATTTTTTCGATTCTAATATTAGTGCTTTTTTCTTATTTTTATATAGTCTTCTAAAGTTATATTTCCATATTCCTTCAATGCCATTATAAGTTCATCTTCATGAATTATTCCGAGAACTTTCATATCCTCATTTAGCACGTAAAAACTATTAAATTTATTTTTATCAACTAGAGTCAGGACATTAACCAGCCCATTCTTATAATAAATAGAAATAGATTTATTCTCCATATAATTATGATTTTTTAATTTTCTAACCTTTTTGAACATATCTCCCATAATAATATACATTGTCTTTTCTTTCTCTAAAAAGGTCGTATATGCCATAAGTATAGATGCTAAGAACAGTGTTATGTTTACCTTATGTAATAAAAGCATTATATTAAATAATAAAAATAATACTCCCGAAATGCTAAAACTGACAACCTCAGTTATCTTTTTCGATTTTTTATATAGGTATTTTTTAACCAATAATATTTCAAAAATTCTTGATCCATCAAGAGGATAGGCAGGTAACAAATTAAATGCTCCTAAACACAAATTAATAATCATG
>DPOH01000287.1 GCA_003539755.1 Clostridium sp. | reverse complement strand
TTTTCCATATTAATTCACCTTTCATTTTTTATATTACAAAAGTGCATACTTTCAAGCTTTAATCCTTCAAATTATTACTTTTAAGTATACACTTTTACTATTAGATTAATCTGTCTATATAAATTAAAATAATATTCTATTTTACTGAACCAAGCATACCTTGTACGAATTGTTTCTGCATTGCAAAGAATACAAATGCTGTAGGTAATGTAGCTATAACAATAGCTATCATTATTAATCCATAATCAGGAGAATAGCTTGAACCAAAATTTGAGATTATTAAAGGAACTGTTCTCTTTTCTGGAGTCTGTAATACTAATAAAGGCCATAAATAACTATTCCAACTATTCATGAATGTAATAATAGCTGCTGCTGCATAAGTTGTTTTCATCATTGGCATATACATTTTAAAGAATATACCTATTTCACTTAATCCATCTATTCTTGCTGCTTCTAAAGTATCTTTGGGAAAGGATTTTGTATTCTGTCTAAAGAAGAAAATTAAGAATGCTGTTGCCACACTTGGCAATATTACAGCTGGCAATGTGTTAAGTCCTAAAAATTTTAATGGAGTTGATTTTAAATAACCAAACATTTTGAATAATGGAATCATTAATGCTGAAAATGGAACCATCATTGATAGTAATAATATACTGAATACTCTATCTCTTGCCTTAGATCTGAATATTTCAAATCCATAACCAGCTATAGATGATACTAAAAGAGCTAATATAGTTGTAATTATTGCTATTACAGCCGAATTTCCAAGGGATTTTATAAATCCTGCATCATTAGATAGAAGATTATTCAAATTATTCATGAATTCGCTACCAAATGTAAGCTTTCCTCTTGTTACATCAACTGATGCATTAGTAGAGCTTACTATCATCCAGAAAAATGGGAATATTGAAATAAAAGCTGCTATTGATAAAATTGAATATCTTGCTATATTCGCTATTGATCCCTTCTTATTCATTGCTATCTCCTCCTATCTTAAATTGAATAATTGAAAGAATAATTATCATTATAACTATTACATATGCTACTGATGCTGCATATCCAAAGTTTGGTGTGTAAGTAAAGCATAAGTTGTAAATATAATGTGAAATTGTTGTTGTAGCATTAGCAGGACCACCATCTGTAATATTCTTAACTTCATCAAACAACTGTAGTGTACCAATTGTTGAAGTAATGGATGTAAACAAGATTATTGGTTTTAGTAAAGGGACAGTAATCTTAGTAAACTTTTTGAATGTAGATGCACCATCTATTGATGCAGCTTCATATACTGAAGGGTCAATGTTTTGTAGACCTGATAAGAAGAATATCATGTTATATCCTGTCCATCTCCATGTAATTGCTATTATAATTAGAACTTTCGCCCAAAAAGGATCAGTTACCCATTCTATTGGTGCTGATATAATATGAAGTGACATTAAAAATTGATTTACAAGTCCATCACCAGCAAAAATACTCTTCATAATGATTGAATATGCAACTAGAGATGTTACACAAGGTAAGAAAATAGCTGTTCTAAAAAATCCTTTAAACTTTAAATTAGCGCTATTTAACATGGAAGCTAGAACCATTGCAAGTACTATCATTATTGGAACTTGAAATATTAAATAAATAAATGTATTAGTAACTGCCTTTACAAATGTCTTATCTGTCATCATTTTTTTATAGTTATCAAACCCTACAAATTGAAGATTATTTCCCATACCAGATTTCATAGATGTTACTAAAGATGCAACTGTAGGATAAAATACAAATATAGATATAAATACTACACTGAATGATACAAACAGCCATCCCCATTTATTAGTTTTGCTTTCAATTCCTTTAGTTTTCATTCTTGTCCACTCCTTTTTCAAAAGAACCATTTATCAAATTATCTTCAAAACTTGAGAAATGGTTCTCTTATTTTGTATATCATGTACATTCAATATAATGAATGTACATGATGTTAAAATTCAAATTATTTACTTACTGCTGCCTTTGCTTGTTCTTCAGTATCTTTTAATGTTTTATCAACATCTTCACCGTTAACAATTTTTTGCATGCCTTCAGCCATTATATTTTCAATGTTATAAGTATCTAAACCATAGTTAACAGCTGGAATATTATTAGTCCATTCAGCTAAATCTTTATAAATAGTTTGGCCATTATAGAAATCATCGCCTTTAGCATAATTAGAACCAGCACTTACATCTTTCATTGTAGATATTAATCCAATTGCAGGAAGTAATTCATTCATTAAATCTTTATCTGAACCAAAAGTTTCTTTTAAGAAATCTGCTGCTAAATCTGAATTTCCTACTTTATCTAAAGCATACCAGCTGCTTCCACCACTATTAGATGAATTAACTGATTTACTATTTGCTCCCATTCTAGGAATTGCAGCTACAGCCCACTTACCTTTTTGATCTTCTGCTGCTTTTACTGAAGAATTAATCCAGCATCCATTAGCAACTGTTGCTACATCACCTTTTTGGAATGCTGCAACAAAAGCATCCCATCCTGAAACCTTTTTAACTATATCTGCATCAAGCATTTGTCTGTATATACTTATTGCATCTTTTAACGCATCATTATTTGCTAAATTAACTTCTCCACTTTCATTGACATACCATGAACCTGCTGACTGCATCATAATTCTTAATTGATTTAAATCACTTGGATCCATTGTCAACCAATCAACACCTGTTTTTTCTTTTACAGCTTTACCAACTTCAATATACTTTTCCCAAGTTATATTCTGCATATCTGCTTCAGTATATCCTGCTTGTTCTACTAAATCTTTTCTATAGAATAATGCTGCTACACCGCTATCAAATGGTACTCCATAGATTTTCCCATCTTCTGACATTACTTTTGTCTTATATTCCATAAAATTGCTTGGATCAATATAACTACTTAAATCCTTTATTTCTCCAGGATATGCTTTTAGATAATTTTGAATTCTGTAATCTTCAATTAGCACAACATTTGGTAATCCATCATATGTTCCTGATGATAAGCTTGTATTTAATTTTTGAACCACATCATCTTGCGCCATGCTTACTACATTAATTTTTACATCTGGATGGTCTTTTTCATATTTTTCTTTTGCCATATTGGCTGCTTTAATATTGAAAGTATCGTCCCATGCCCATATAGTTAAAGATTTATCATCACCATTGCTTCCTCCTGATGAACTTCCACCTGAGCTTCCACAAGCTACTAAACTAAATGTCATTGCTCCTGTAAGTACAGTTATTAAAAGTTTTTTGATTTTCATAATGAATTCCCCTCTCTTGTCCCGATAGTGTAAAGTTGTTTACA
>DPOH01000252.1 GCA_003539755.1 Clostridium sp. | reverse complement strand
CACATGATCCTATTTTTACAGTAGAAGAAGCAAAAAAAGTAGATAAAATGATTCCGGGTAAGAAGTGCAAAAATTTATTTTTAAAAAGTAGTAAAGAGAATAAATACTATGTATATATTTTAGATGAAGATAAAAGAGCAGATTTAAAATTATTATCTAAGAAAATTGGAAGTAGCCGTCTTTCGTTTGCAAGTGAAGAGGAACTATATGAGTATTTAAAATTAACTAGGGGTTCGGTAACTCCTTTTGGAATAATAAATGATACAGAATGTAAAGCATGTATTTTAATTGATGAAGAATTGAGAAGAGAGAGTGTGGTTAATTTTCATCCCAATGTTAATACGTCTACAATAGGAATTTCTCAGAATAATTTAGAAAAGTTTATTAGATTTGAGCAGAATCAGTATTATTATGTGTAATTATATTGAAAGCAGGAAAAACTTGAACTAAAATTTATCTTGAGGTGATAAATTTGTTTAAGTATGTAGGAGATATAAGTGAGATTTCTCATTATATAATAGATAAATTTTTAGAAAATAAAAATGTTGCAGTGGATGCAACACTAGGAAATGGACACGATACAGATTTCCTCAGTGCGACTTTTATAAAAGAATATGCATTTGATATTCAAGAATGTGCATGTGATTCATATAAAGAAAAAAATAAGGAAAATGTGCAGGTTATTAATGATTCCCATGAATACATAAAGAAGTATGTTGTTGAAAATCCAGATTGTATAATGTATAACCTAGGATTTTTACCAGGAGGAAACAAAAAAATCACAACTATGCATGAAAGTTCATTAAAGAGTATAAAAGATGGATTAGAAATGCTTAAAAGTGGGGGAATAATGTCTATAGCTGTTTATAGAGGACACACTGAAGGAAAGATAGAGGAAAACATAATTATAGACTATGTAAAAGAACTCCCTAAAAATAAATATGGTGTTATGGAACATTGCTTCTTAAATAGAAGTGAATCTTCACCTATACTTCTTATAATAGAGAAAAAGTGATATATGATAAATGCTTATAGGAAAGAAGCTTTGTGAGTGAATAATTTTGATTTTCTGAAAGATTATAAAAAAATATTTTCTAGAAAATACAATAGAGTCATACATAAAATTTTTAAAAACAAAAATAAAAAATTGTAAAGAAAAAATATCATAAATCATATAATATATTAGAAGTAAAACAAAAGAGCTTTTAAGATATGACTGCATAAAATAATTGATAAAGGGGATTTTAATATGATTGGTAATTTTAATCCTAAAACTATTTTTGATGCAGTATTGGTTTGTGGTGTTGGTTTAGTTGTTATAAGGGTATCCTACATTGTTTCAGCTTTAGTCCAGTGTATAGGAGAAAGTAAGGTCAAAAAGTGACTATTTAAATTAATTTGAATAACAATAAGATTAACAAATGGTAAATCAGTAGGATAATATGATTATAAAATTTATGATGAAAGTTCATAATGGTGATTTTTTAAATGAATATTATATGTTTTAAAGCAATAGAATTTTAAAAGATTTTATTGCTTTATATTTTGCAGTTTTCTTAAAGAATGTATATACTAATAAGTGGGCTTTATTAAATAATAATTAGAATAGAGGCGTATATATTTTGTCTAAAAAAGAATCTATTAAAAGGTACATACTATTAATTATTGGATTATTTGTCATGGCTATGGGGATATCTCTTATGGTAAAAGCAAAGCTTGGTACATCTCCTATATCATCTACACCATATGTATTTAGTATGAAATATACAGCAATTTCTCTTGGTACATTTAGCTTTATATGGAATATTATTATGATATTAGGACAGATAATTATACTAGGAAAGAGATTTAAAAAATATGAGATAATACAAATACCTTTATCAGTACTTTTTGGTGTATTTATAGATATTGCAACAGAAATGATAAAATGGATTAATCCACACAATTACTTTGTGTCATTATTTGTTTTAATCTTAGGATGTGTTGTATTAGCACTAGGAGTAAGCTTTACTGTTATTGCAGATGTAATAATGAATTCTGGAGAAGCACTTGTAAAAGCCATTACCATAAGAAATGGAAAGAATTTTGGTGATATGAAGGTTGTTTTTGATGTGTCATTAGTTATACTTGCCATGATAGGATCTTTTATTTTCTTTGGAGAAATAAGAGGGGTAAGGGAAGGAACTGTTATTGCAGCAGTTATATCAGGATTTATAATTAAATATTTTAATAAAATTTTAAAGCCTAGAATTGATAAAATTCTTATAGATAAAGATAGAGTTGATTCTGATATGGAAAATTGTGAATGTTAATAAGGTTTTGTGATATTATATACTATTTTATATAATAGAAAAGAAATAACACATAAGTATATAGGAAATTTAGTTATAGCTATTAATTTGTTAAGAGGAAAACGAGATGAAGAAAAAGATAAACTTAAAATACCCATTATATTTTAAAGAATTTGAATGTATTGGTGGAAAATGTGAAGACAGCTGCTGTATTGGATGGGATATAGATATAGATAAGCAAAGTTTTAGAAAATATCATAAAGTTGATAATGATGAAATGAGAGAAATGTTTCATAAAAATGTTCATAATAATCCTGATTATACAGATGTTGAAATAGATTATGGAAAGATAAAGCTTAATGCTGACAAAAGATGTCCTTTCTTAGATGAATGTAATTACTGTATAATTTATTCAAAACTAGGAGAAGATTATCTTTCAAATGTTTGTACTCATTTTCCAAGAGTTATGAATAAAGTAGATGGACAGCTTGAAATATCTCTTGATATTGCATGTCCTGAAGCTGCGAGAATAATATTAAATAAAGAAGAGGGAATTGAATTTGCTCAAAATGATGAGAACATAAATAAATACATAATTTCAGGTACAATAGATACAAAGCAGAAGGAATATGAAGATCATCCATTAAGATATTTTAAAGAGATAAGACAATTCTGCCTTGATTTAATGAAAAACAGAGAATATACATTAAATGAGAGAATGTATGTGCTAGGAGATTTCTTATGTGCACTTGAAGAAGAATGTGAATATGACTGCAGTAATGTATTAGAATTTATTGATAATTATAATATAAAAGAAGCTACATCAGAATATGAAAAAGATAGCTTAAATTATATACTTCAAATTTCATTTTTTAAGAATGTAGTTGATTCGCTTAATATTCTTGAAGAAATAGATAGTGAAAAGTTTAAAGAAGCTACAAGAGAATTATTACAAGGTCTTGATATAAAGGATAAGGAGGATTTAGCAGAAAATCCTCATAAGTATATAGAAGCATTTGAATCATATAATGAAAATTATGTAGATAAATACAATTATATATTTGAAAATTATATTGTTAATTTTATTTATAATAATTTATTTCCATTTTCAGAAAGTGATTCAATGTTTGAAGGGTATATAATGCTTTTAGTTAGATATTCATTTATGAAATTCTACTTGGCAGGTAAATATATGAATAATAAACAAGAAAGCAAAGATAATATTGTGAAATTTGTACAGGTATTTTCAAAGGCAATAGAGCATGATAAGAATTATATGCTTGAAGTTCTTGATTATATAATAGAAAATGACTATGACAATATGGAATTTGCAAAAATGTTAATATTATAATATTAATTATAGTAATAAAATTTTTGATTAAAATATATAAAATGCGCGCTAATAATTGTGTTAGGCAATTAAATTAGTTCGCATTTTTATTTTTAGTGATATTTTTTTACTTAGATATAAATATCGGATAATTAGGAGGACAGAAAGTAAAAAACGTAAATAAAAGAATTATAACAAAAATAATAGAAATAGCAGTATATAAATCATATATATTAGCATCTTTATGTTTATATATATGAAGACCTAAAATTTGTCCTATAAGTACTGCAAAAAATAATGAAAATATATCTAGTGCTAATGAATGTAATCCAAATGCTCCAGTATTAATATAGTATAAAGCAGTAATTATTATTGGTGCAGATATTAATGAAAAAATACATGCATTAAACCATTTTGGAGCTGATATTTTCTGCTTTTTTGCAAGAATTAAAAAACTTATTAACCACCATAAAAGCATTGGATAAAAAGATAATTTTAAATGCTCAAAAATACTTTCATTTACAGGAGTAAATATACCTACAATAGGCAATTTACCACTAAAATCATAAGCAAAATGAAGAGGAACTGATAATAAAAATATAAGAGGAATACCTAGAAGTATAAATTTTTCATCTCGTTTTAAATTAATAGACATAATATTATCTCCTGAATTATTTATATCACTAATAATATATTCTGTTGATTTTGTATTATGATGGAGTAGGAATTTTTTAGAGTTTAATGATTGCTAGGTTTATAATTTAACCTAAAAATAAAATGAGAGAACATAGAATAAAAAATAATTGTCAGAAAATTTTTAAAATAGTTGCAAACATTTTCATAGAGGAGTATAATATAAACAAGATAAAGGTTTTGATTTATCTTAGTGGACTGACACTTTCAATCCGGCAGTTGAGTATATGGTAATGCATATACAGTTGGTGACGGGCAACGAAAAAATCCCGGAAGCAAAGTACGACTTGTGGGCGTACCATGTTGGCGGACAACGTTAAAATCAGTTACTAAGCAAAGGCAGATGAATTAATCATCTGCCTTTTTGCTATATATCTATTAATAAAAATTAAGAAATATATAATGAATATAAAATAAAAAATTAAGATTTATAATTAAATTTGGAAATAACAAAGAATTAAATTCATATAATACAGTGTGGGAAGATTTAAGGTAAAGTTAATGTTCACTCCACATAAATTAATGGATAAGGGGATAATTTTATGATTATTACTAATCTAGGTAATTCAATTAATGCGTTGATTGCTATTTTACTAGTGAGTGGTATAGCACTAGGAGTATTGCTTGCACTTTACTGTTTATGTGAGTTTAGTGATTATATGGAGGAGAAAAGAGATAAATTAATTGAGGACCATAAAAAGATATTTAAAAATAAAGAGATTGGATTAAAGCAGAAGGTTAAATGAGAAATTAATGCAGAATTTAAAATATTTAAAGTATTCTATCACTAATTATGAAAACGTTTATGAAGATGCGAAATATTAGGCAGAATGAACTATAAATTCTTAATCTGCCTTTTGTTGTGCCTGATAAATAAAAGAGCATTTTTTATATAAATTAAATCTGAATTATTTTAAATATTTGAAAATTATACCTGATAAAGGACTTATACTAAAGTTTAGATAGTGCCCATAAAGATCGATATCAGAATTTATTATGCTATTAGTATTTCCAGAACCATCAAATCTGCTATCATCAGTATTTAAAATTTCAATGTATTTTCCAGGATAATCTACTCGCATGTTTATGTTATCAAAGCTATGATTTGAAAGATTTACTATTACATAAAGCAGATTGCCATTCAGATCATTTCTGCAGTAGGAAAATATACAGTTATTATATTCATCTATTTGAACCCATTTAAAGCTTTTGGCATTGTAATCATTTTGAAATAGACTGTTTTCTGATAAATAGATTGAGTGAAGTTCTTTAATATAGTCACAAAAGTATTTATGTTTTTGATATTCAAGTAGTTTCCAGTCAAGTTCACCATGGTCATTCCATACATCGAATTGTCCAAGTTCATTACCCATAAAGTTAAGCTTTTTTCCTGGGTGGGTTATCATAAAAAGATAAAAGCATTTTAAATTATCGAATTTTTCATCATATGTTCCATACATTCTATTAATTACAGAACACTTAAAGTGAGAAACTTCATCATGGGATATAGGAAGAAGAAAAATTTCATTATAAAAATAATCAAATGAAAATGTCATTTTATATCTTGAATTTTCTCTATCTGCTGGTGAAAGTGAGAAATACTCCAAGGTATCATGCATCCACCCAAAATTCCATTTGTAATCAAAACCTACACCGCCATAGATTACAGGGGCAGTAACTTTTATATATGTTGATGAATCTTCAGCAATAAGTATTGCTGTCTTATGTTTGTTCTGTAAAACATAGTTTGTATTTCTTAAAAACCATAATGCAGGCTCATTTATACCTTTATTTACATCTCCACCATTATATATTAATGTTGCAACAGCATCATATCTTAATCCATCAATATGATAATAGGTTAGCCAGAAATCTAAGGAAGATTTAATATAACTTACTACATGAGGTTTTGAAAAATCAAATAAAGCTGTGTCCCATTCTGTAAATCTTAAGGACTCATCATCATTTTCATAAACATAACTGCCATCATATTTATACAGTGAAGCTCCATCTTTTACGTGGTGTCCTGGAACTATATCCATTATTACTCCAATATTATTGTTATGACATATATTTATAAAGTTCATAAATTCCTTTGGAGTACCATATCTGCTTGTTGGTGAAAAATATCCGCTGGATTGATATCCCCATGAGCCATCGTATGGGTATTCAGTTATAGGGAGTAGTTCTATATGAGTATATCCCATTTCTTTTACATAAGGTATAATCATTTCGCATAGTTCATTGTAGGAATAAAAAGTATTATCTTCTTTAGATGAGTCATTTTTTGTTTTCCATGATCCAAGGTGGATTTCGTAAATGTTCATAGGAGAATTGAAATTTTTAGTTCTTTCTTTCATCCATTGATCATCAGACCAAGGGAAATTATCTATATTGTATACTTTAGAAGCTGTATTAGGCCGTAATTCACTATAAAAAGCAAATGGGTCTATTTTATCAATGATTTCATTATCTTTAGTAATAATTCTATATTTGTAAAGTGATAGTTCAGGAATGTTTTTTGCAAATATTGTCCATACTCCTGAAGAAAGTTTTTGCATGTCATATCCTTCCCAGTTATTAAAGTTGCCTACAAGCATTACTTTTTCTGCATTAGGAGCATAAACTGTAAATCGTACTCCATCTTGATTATATTCGTGAGTGAAATGTGCTCCAAAGGAGTAATAAGAATCTAGAGAATTACCATTAATATAATTTTGGATTTTATTTTCATCAATCATTCTATACCTCTTTTATAAATTATTTATATCTATATTTTACTTAAAATGGGAGAGTAATAAAATATATAGTTTAATTTATATAGAAATTAAGTTGAGTTGCAAAGATTATTATGAAAAGATATACTTTAAGATGAATTCAGAAGAGAATAAATTATTAGGAGAATAGCGGATGAGAAAATTTAAAAAGGTTTATATTGAAATTACTAATATATGCAATTTAAGCTGTGATTTTTGCCCAAAGACATCAAGAAAGCTTAAGTTTATGGAAAGAGAAGCATTTGAAAAAATAATAAAAAGCATTAAGCCTTATACCGACCATGTTTATTTTCATTTAATGGGAGAACCATTTTTAAATAAAAACCTTGAAATATTTTTAAATATATGTGAAGAGTATGGTTTAAAAGTTAACATAACTACTAATGGAACATTAATTAATGAAGTAAAAGATGTTCTTTTAAAATCAAAAGCCTTAAGACAGGTTAATTTTTCACTGCATAGCTTTGAAGCCAATGATAATGATGTGAATTTTAATGATTATATAAATAATATTGTAGATTTTGTAAAAGAAGCTAATGAAAAGACAGGAGTTATATGTACACTTAGATTATGGAACCTTGATATGAAGTATAAGGCAAGTAATAATATGAATGTAGATATATTTAAGTTATTAGAAGAAAAGTTTGATGTTAGTGATGATATAAGAGAAGTATTGCAGGAAAAGAATACATTTAAGTTAAGAGATAGAGTGTATTTAAACATGGGACAAAAATTTGCATGGCCATCTTTAAAGATAGAAGAAATAGGAGAGAGAGCATTCTGCTATGGGTTAAGAGATCAAATAGGAGTATTAGTAGATGGGACAGTAGTACCATGTTGCTTAGATAGTGAAGGAAGTATACCTTTAGGAAATATATTTGAGCAGGATTTAGAAGAAATAATAAATGGAGAAAGAGCTAAAGCAATATATGATGGATTTTCAGGACGAAAAGCAGTTGAAGATCTTTGTAAAAGATGTGGATTCATTAATAGAGTAAGATAATATTTAGCTGTATACTATATTGTCTTAGTTACTTTTGTTGCTAATATGGAAGGGGTGATTTTATGAAATTAGCAATAAATGCAGTTGGAGCATTTTTATTATTGTATTTTATATATTATTATGCACTTAGATTTATACAATCTTTATTTCAAAATTCGTTAAGCTGTATAAATAGATTTTTATCAAAACTTATTTATGGGATAAGTACCCCAGCACATGAACTGGCCCATTTAATTGTTGCATTAGTATGTTTTTCTCAAATTGAACACGTAAAATTATTTCCAACAGGAAATGAACCAGGATATGTTAAAGCAAATGTATCAAGCAAAATTCCATTTGTTATTGGGATAAAGAAATTTTTTATTTCTATAGCACCTGCACTTATAAATATTCCTTTATTTATGTTTATTGAATGTAGATATGTTTTAAAATGTAATTTAAGTGATCTTTATAGAATAATACTGCCAAGCACTATATTTTCAAAGAGTGGATTGATTACATTAGGATTATTTATTGTTCTTGTAAGTGGAATAGCACCAAGTCATGCAGATTTAAAAGGAACATTAAAGGGACTTATAACGTTTTGCGTATTGATTTTTGCCATTACATATTTTACAGGTCATATGGTTGTAGATTTTAAAAGTATAAGTTCAAAAATTATAAGCTTAGATAGTCTTGTAAGTATAGTATTATATTATATTGAAGTAATAGCATTTACATTGGTTCTAAATATTATTATACATTTCAAGAATGTTTTTAATGTGATTTATAATATATTCAAGCAGTCAATAATACATACATTTTCAAAGGGTTAAGCAGAGAACGAATGTGAGTCGAGTTTCCTATTATTAATAAATATATACCCATATACAAAATACATAATAACTTAAAAAATAAAACTGATTTATAAATTGAACAAGTATTAAATGTGTGTGGTTACTTGCCTAAAAAATAAATAACATTGTAAATTTTGAATAATGAATTCCTCTGGTGGAAATATTAATTATAAATAATATTTTTACTGGAGGAATTTTTATGGATTTTAAAGAAAGTAAAACAAAAGTTAATTTAATGAGGGCATTTGCTGGTGAAAGTCAGGCAAGAAATAGATATGATATGGCCGCTGAAACAGCTAAAAATAAAAAATATAATATTATAGAACGTTTATTTAAGTATACTGCAAGTCAGGAACAGGCACATGCCAAGGTGTTTTATGATGCGTTAAAGTCACTAAATGGTCAGACTATAACTATAGATAATGGATCATATCCAGTAGATGCATATGATGATATTTTAAAGCTTTTAAGAACTTCAGCTCATAATGAATATGAAGAACATGATGTCGTGTATAAAGAATTTGCTGATATAGTAACTTAAATTAATAAAAACAATAAATAAAATTAAATAAGTTAAAAATAAAATTGAATATTTTAAGTAAATTAGTGACAAATATTACTCTCGTGTATATACTTATAGTATAAATAAAAAATTAAAACTAAAAGGCGGGTTAATTGTGGAGAGTATAAAAAGCTTTGTAAAACCTAAAAATTTATGGAATAAAAACTTTTTTTTATTGTGGCAAGGTCAGTTAGTTTCGTGTCTTGGGGACGCATTTTACTCTATGGCTTTAGGGTTTTGGGTTCTAGATAAAACAGGGTCATCATCTATAATGGGAATATTGATGGCAGCTATAAGTTTACCTAGAATTATAATAGGGCCTTTTGCAGGAGTTATAGTAGATAGATTTGATAGAAAAAAGATGATAATTTTAGGAGATCTAATAAGGGGAATAGGAATTTTATTTGTAGGGTATGCAGCATATAAAAACATATTAGAAGTTTGGATGGTTATTTTAATTGGAGTAATATGTGGTA
>DPOH01000224.1 GCA_003539755.1 Clostridium sp. | reverse complement strand
TTTAATATTATCAATTTCTTCACTTACAACTACTTATAGGGCTTTTGCAGGCTGGCTCCCACATCCAATCATAAAACATATACATAACATACTCATAGCAACAGAAATAAATTTTCTCACATATTTCACTGTTAATTTCCTCCTGACTCAAATTAATTATTCTCTCTTAATTAAAAGCTATGAATATATTCTCAATTTATGATTATATTCAATTGATTTTAAATTTCTCTATAATATTTACTATTTTACTTAACAATTTTAAGTAAATAGCTCATTGGGCTCATACCACAAAGGCTGTAGGTTCAAGTCCTGCTCCCGCAACCACAAAAGCAAGTTCATTTAAACAGAACTTGCTTTTTCCTATATTTTTTATCATTTCACTATTTACGATCCATTTTCCACTAAAATTTTTCTTCTTTAATATAATTGGTTATGTTATTATAAAGTTGTTTATAATTTCAGGAGGTGATTTCTTATGAAAGGAAAAAAGTCTTTCAGCTACTTATCTCTATGCTCCTTGCAAAGACTACAACAAGCAGCTATGCTTTGTTAGGAGCCTAATAATATAATATTAGCTGAAATTCTAATATGACTTAGGCTTTGCAACACATACATAGCTTTTGTATTCTTTGCCTTATTACTATAAAAGTTATCAAGGAGTAAAGAAATGAAGTATGTAAAAGCTCAAGATGTGCTGCCTGAAGAAATATTAAAAATAATTCAAAGATATATAGATGGTAAATATATTTATATCCCCAAAAAAGAAAACTCTCATAAATCATGGGGAGAAAATAGTGGAATAAAACACGAATTAAAATCTAGGAATTTAGAAATATATAAAAAGTATTTAAAAGGCATATCTGTATCTGAATTAGCTACAGAATACTATCTTTCTGAAAAAAGCATCAGAAGAATAATAGCCATTGAAAAAAGCTATGCTCATAAATAGTACAGAACTATTTAATAGATTGTTTCTATATTTTCAACTATGCTATTCTTTATATATAGTTTTACAGAGAAAACGCAGATTTAATTCTTATAATTTGAATTTTTTACAGCATAATGTGAAACTAATCAGAAAGGAGCATAGAATATATGGATGCATTTATAAAAAAACAAGATTTTAATTATATAAAAAGATGTTTATTAGACTTTAATAGTACTCTGAGGGGATGTGCAGATAAGAATATAGTAGAAGCGAATAAGTTATATATACAAAGCAAAATATATAACTTATTTAAAGACTTATCACAAGAACAAAAGTACCTGCTATCTATAGATAATATTACTGATACATTACAGATTGATCCATATATAAAAAGCTTAGACGAATATGTATATGGAATGGATAAAATTACTGAATCTCAAATAAGAAAGCTATTCAAAAAAGAAAAGAAGCTTAAAATTCCTTCTGAAGAAGTACTAAATTCAAAAAAAGTTTATTTAAGCTGGATTGACGAATCTATTAATAAAATGTATATAGCTTATAATTTAAAAGATAAATTAATTGGTATGACATGCAGGCTTGATTTCCATAAAAATAAAAGCGTTAATATTTGTTCACTTTGCAATAATATAGGTGACGAAAGTGAAGTTACCTTTGTTTCTTCAACTTGTAAAACCGGATCTGCCAAATATGGTAATTATAAATCTATTGGGTTTCATATTTGTTTAAACAATGAAAAATGTAATGAATCAATAACATCTTTAGATAAGCTTGAAAAACTTCTCAAAGAAGTCAATGATATAAGATAGTCTCTGGAAACATCCAGAGATTATCTTTTTACTAAATTATTTACCCAAGAGCTTATAAATATCATTTTCAGATATTTCATATTTATTATCATAATCATCAGAATCAATATTTACTGATAATTCGCATAAATCATCTGTATCTGCAACCCACTTTCCGTTTTTCTTTTCTAATTCAATATCCCCTGTTCTTTCTGTTGTCTGTATGTTTTTTGCAAGTTCAGAAAATTTATTATCATACTTTTTACTTATTTTATCTATATCAACCTTAGATATTCTTAATTCACCTGTTTTAATATCCTTTACTACATCAGAGATTAGTGTATCAAATAGTTCTTTTAAATCTGGTCCATTCACAGTTACATTAACAACTGCTTTATCACCATTAATATTTTCACTATTAATATTATAAGTTATTTTCTTAAGTGAATCTTTCATCTTTTCACTTGATTTTGGTAAAAGTTCTTTAAGTCCTGAATTTCCTTTAATATTTATAGGCAAATTCTCACTAAGCATATCTTGTATTTTTTCACTATCTCCAGATTTTATAGAATCTAAAGATTGACTTACTACTTCTGTAGGTGTTCTCTCTTTAGCCTTATCAAATCCACATCCACTTACTCCTGATAGTAGCATGAATCCTAATGATATACATATTATTTTCTTTATTAACCTCATATTCTTTCCCCCTGCTTTTTAGTATTTTTCTAAATGTAAGACTTCACTAACTTTGCTAAGAGTATATATATTTTATTATCATTAATAATATGCCTATTTTTAAATTAATTTATATATTATTTAATACATGCTTAACCTTATCAGGATGCATATTAATATTTCCATTTTTAATATTATCAATTTCTTCACTTACAACTACTTATAGGGCTTTTGCAGGCTGGCTCCCACATCCAATCATAAAACATATACATAACATACTCATAATAACAGAAATAAACCTTCTTATATATTTCATGGTTAATTTCCTCCTGTTTTAAATTAATTATTATCTCTTAACTAAAAACTATGAATATATCCTCAATTTATGATTATATTAAATCTATTTATAATTTCTGTATAATTTTTATTAATTTACTTAATAATCTTAAGTAAATGACTCCTTCTCAATTAATTTTAATTAAATCTGTTATAATTATATTATGGAAAAACTTTAAATACAGAAGGAGGTTTTATCAATGGAAATATTATACTACGATAATCCATATTTAAAAAATTTTACAGCCGAAATAACTGATGTACAGGAATGTGATGGTAAATTTCGTGTTACCTTAGATAAAACTGCATTTTTCCCAGGTGGTGGTGGACAGCACTGTGATATAGGTATGATTGGTGATTCAAAGGTTATAGAAGTAATTGAAGAAAATGGTGTTGTATATCATATAGTTGAAAAGAAACCTATGAAAATACATAATGTTAAATGCAGTATTGATAAAGATTGGAGAAATGATGGAATGTGCCAGCATTTAGGACAGCATGTATTATCTGGATGTTTCTTTGATTTATTCAATGCAAATACTTTTGCTATTCATTTAGGAGCAGATATAAGCACTGTAGATATTTTAGGAAATCTTACTGAAGAACAAGTAAGAGAAGCAGAAAGACTGGCTAATAAAGTTATAGGTGATGCTCTTCCGGTGAAATCTTATGTACCAACTAAAGCAGAACTTAAGAAGTTAAAAACAAGAAGAGCTCTTCCTAAAACTAATGAAGAAATAAGAATTGTTCAAATAGGTGATGATGAAGATATATTTGATATTAATGCATGCTGCGGTCTTCACCCTACATCTACTTTAGACCTAAGACTTATTAAAATTAAAAAGTATTACAAACATAAGGAAGGTACAAGAATAGAATTTTTAGCAGGTGCTCGTGCTGTTGAAGATTCATTAAAAACTGACCAATTCCAAACTTCTATATGTAACTATCTAAGCTGTAATGAAAATGAAGCTATAAATGGAATAAAAAATCTTAATGCAAGCCTTAAAGAAGCAAATGAAACAAATAAGAGCTTAAATATAGCATTAGCTGAATATCAAGTAAAAGAACTTGTAAACAATGCTGAAACTGTTGGAGAATACAAAATTATTAAGAATATATTTGATGGTGAAAATGTAAAGTATGTAAGTAATTTAACATCTAAATTAGTAGAAACTCCAAATACAGTTGCACTTTTTGCAGTTAAGTCTGGTGATAAGGCTAACTTCATATTTGCATGTACAAAAGGAAGCAAGGACATTAAAGTTAACGATATATTAAAGGATTCAATTTCACTTATAGATGGAAAAGGTGGCGGAAGTCCATTCATGGCTCAAGGTGCTGGTAAAAATAATGCTAATCTTGAAGGTGCTATGGATTATGCATTTAATAAGGTTAAGGAAATGATTGGCTAATATTTTTTATATAATGTTTCACTAATTTTCTACACTAAAGTAATTAAATAAATATTAATAAGCAGACACTACTTAATTATGCTATTTTCTTTTATAAGATATTTAGCAATCTTTAACTAAGTTTTGTCTGCTTTAATATATTCTTAATGTCTATAAATAAAGCATAAGTATTAATATCTTTTCTATTTTTCCTTATATATTCCTCCCTCTTTTCTGCTTGAATAATATTATATCAATAATGTATATTTGTACTTTTCTCAATTTTACTTAAGGTTAACTTAAGCTTCATATAAGAATGGATTAAATTATTGTATCTATAATTACCTTGTAATTTGAAACAAGTCAATTCAAATAGTTGCAATGCTTCACTATAGAAACATTAGTTTTTATAGTAATGAATTTGATGTTTAGGCTTAATTCAACTTATAAATTATAAAACATAAGGAGTATCATTATGAACAAGCTTATAGAAATTATAAAAAAATTCCCTATTATATTTGGAATTATCCTAACTTTATTACTAGACAAAATTACTGATTTGCCTATTCAAGATTTATTTACTGGATTTATGAGCTATCAAACTGCATATTTATTACACATAAGTTTAATACAAGTATCTGCTGGACTATTAAGCATATTAATATTAAAAAAGTTAAAGTTAAATCACTGCTTTAACC
>DPOH01000083.1 GCA_003539755.1 Clostridium sp. | reverse complement strand
TATAATGAAGTTCCTCCTAAAGTGGAATATAGCCTGTCTGAAAGAGGAAAGTCGCTTATGCCAGTGCTTAATGCTATATGTAGATGGGGCTATAATCATATAAATGAAGAAAAGGAATAGACTTATGGAATTTACTTATTTTCGGAGAATTTGTATTTAAGAGAGAATAGAAAAGCTTTGATAGAAATCATAATAATGATTTTAAATTAATGTATAGAAAAACCAAAGTCCACCTTAAAATGAAGTGGACTTTGGTTTTATTATGCTAATTCATATTTAGTAATTTTTCTTTCAGTAACATTAGCTCCTGATTTACTAGTGAAATCACCAGATTTAGTCTGGAAAATATTATTTTCAATAATTGTGTCCATGAGAGTAGAAATCTCTTCTTTAGTAATCTCAGGTTTTACACCACTTACAGTCATGGAACTTTTAGCACCAGTTGATGTTAAAAAAGTCATTGTTAAAATATACTCCATAGGAATATCCTCCTTTCAGAAAGTTTAAATTTTAGAGAATAAAAATATTCTCTCTATACTATTCTTCAGTGACCATTAATGAAGTTTCACTTAAGTAACAGCCGTTTGATTCATTTTCTAATACGGCAGATATAGCGTTACCAACAGCTAAAATATTAGCAGTGTCTGCATCTGCTTTTACCCCAGAAAAAGATTTCTTAGAGTACTTTGGATCGCCATTTGAATCAACACCATTTTGTACTGAAATAGCAAGACTTATTGAAGTAGGCAATTTTTTTACAGCCATTAAAAGCACCTCCTTTTGTGTTTTCAATTAATATATATAGGGAAAGAAAAAAGTAGGTAAGTTTTTATAAAACACTTGAAGAATTATTTTCTGTGCTGCTATCTACAACAACTCCAAGCTTGGCACAGATTATGGCATTAAGCTTATTAATTGAGCCTGTAAGGTTACTTATCTGTTTTTCTAACCGTATTAATAAGTAAGCACTTAATACGACAGGAAAGCAGTTATTAACCATAAGGTTTACCAATTCATTAATTTCCACAACAAACACCCCCCTTTAAATAAATATATACACATCTTAAAAAAAGCATAATTACTATGCATTATAAATTATTAACTTATAAAAGAAAGTAGGGCAACTATGATTATGAATTAATATTTAAAAAACAGCATAGTAAGTATGCCTAAGAACTTTTCACCTCTAAAAAGAGCATAAAAAAAATCTTAAATAATTTTTGCATATAAATTATCTAAGATTTTTTTGAAATATAGATTTTAATAAGAAACAGCATTAAGGTGAGAAAGAAAACGAGTATTAAATGCTGTTTCTTTATATTGTATAGAAATCAGGTATACATTATCATTATTGACATTATTTTATAAGATATACACCTGATATTAAATATTTCATGATTAATTATAGCTCTTGACAATTCAGCTTATAAAAAATATTATTAAAAACTAAATAATATACAATGGATGGGGATAAATTATATGAAAGATGAAAGTAGTGAAAATGGAAGAAGTAGAAATAGTGATGTTAATAACAGTATTTATGTTGAAGTTCAGGGAAATACAGTTACTATAAAAGAAAGAGATATTAAAAATCATCAGTGGGTACTTTCTAAAAATTTAGAAGAAAACAAGTAATCTAATCTTTCGCAACATCTTGAGAAGTTTCTCATAATACTGCGAAAGATTTTTTGTATTAATTTATGATATTTCAAAGTAGGCCTATAAACTCAGCTAATCATTTGAAAAATTATGATTCATAAATAATTTTCTATAAGCTTTAGGAGAAATTCCTAGAACTTTTTTAAATACATTACTAAAATAAAAAGGTTCAGAATATCCCATGTGTAGGCTTATATATTTAATTGAATGTGATGTTTCTCTAAGCATACGTGCTGCTTCATTCATGCGGATTGCTGTGTGATATTCCAGAAGAGTTTTTCCAGTTGCATCTTTAAATATTTTTGCTATGTGCTTATAACTTAAATATATCTTAAATATATAGTGTTAGATAAATCAGCAGCATTGAACTGTTCATGGGTATGAGTCTCAAGATATTGAATTATCTTATATATTTTTTCATCATAGTTGCATGTATGTTCTTTATTTTCTTCATTGCAGCAGTTTATTAATATTTCATATAGAAGAGGAGTCATATATGCGCCTCTTAAAGGATTTGATGAATGGAACATTTCTACAATGTTGAAAAGCTTGTTTTCTATAGTATTTCCACTGTTTAGTTTCAAGAATTTTGGAACTTTCATCTTATAATTGTAGCTGTTCTTTGAAAATTCCTGTTCTTGAATATGAGAAGTATAAGGTTTGAATTCAGGCAGATTTTCATCAGGATCATCAAGATAAAAATGTATATAAATCCAAGATGTATCTGGGGCAGTAGGATGAATGCCATAGTGGTGTACTCCAGATTTTAGGAAAAATAGATTTCTCTCTTCTATAATATATTCTTGTTTATTCTCAACTACAGAAATATGGCCCTTAAGTACATAAATAAGTACATGAAAATCAAGTAGCCTATCGGCATGAATAAATGGTGCTTTACTGTGCATTTTATCTGCAACAGATACTAAGGGCATGTGCTTCCAGTCAATATATAAATTATCATTCATTTTATCACCAACTTTTGAGATTATTTTATATGTTTATATGAAAAATATACATTTTAATACATTTATGTAAGATTATAATATATATATAGGTTAGAAACAAGGAGTGGTATTATGAGGAATTTAGTATTGGATTTTAATATAAATGATTCATTTTGGAATAATTATGAGAAATTAGTAAATAAGGTTGTTATTCCATATCAAGAAAAGGTACTTAAGGATGAGGTGCCAGGAATAGAGAAAAGTCATGCAATTGATAATTTTAAGGCTGCAGCAGAAGTTATACAGAATGGAAAATGTACAGATGAGTTTTATGGAATGGTGTTTCAGGATAGTGATGTGGCAAAATGGCTTGAAGCAGCTGCATATTCATTATCAAAATATCCAGATAAAGAAATGGAAAAAAGATGTGATGAAGTTATTGATTTAATAGGAAGGGCCCAATACCCTGATGGATATCTTGATACTTATTTTACAGTTAAGATGCCAGATAAAAAGTGGACAGATCTCCATGAAGCACATGAACTTTATTGTGCAGGACATATGATAGAAGCTGCTGTTGCTTATGCTGAATGTCTTCATAAAACAAAACTATTAGATATTATGTGTAAAGCAGCAGATAATATTTATGATCATTTTATAACTAAGGAAGCAGAAGGATATCCAGGTCATCCAGAAATTGAACTTGCGCTTATGAAACTTTACAGATGTACTAATAATGAAAAGTACAAAGAACTTGCAGCACATTTTATAAATGCAAGAGGTGTGGATAATGATTATTTTATAAAGGAAAATAAGAATCGTGATTGGAATTTATGGGGAGGAGATGGCCGAGATAAGGAATATGGACAATTTCATGAACCAGTCCGTAATCAGAAAAAAGCTGTAGGTCATGCAGTAAGGGCTGTTTACCTTTATACAGGAATGGCAGATTTAGCTGAAGAAACTGGTGATGAAGAATTAAAGGAAGCATGTAAGACATTATGGAATAATATTATAAATTGCAGAATGTATATTACAGGTGGAATTGGATCTGTAGTAAATGGAGAAGCTTTTTCAGCAGATTATCATCTTCCAAATGATACAGCATATTCAGAAACATGTGCATCAATAGGTCTTATATTCTTTGGAAAGAAGATGCTTGATATTGAAAAGAGTAATATATATGCAGACACTATGGAAAGAGCATTGTATAACTGTGTACTTGCAGGAATGCAGCTTGATGGAAAAAGATTTTTCTATGTAAATCCACTAGAAGTTATACCAGGAATAAGTGGAGAAGTTGTAACAGAACGTCATGTATTACCTGAAAGACCACAGTGGTTTGCATGTGCATGCTGTCCTCCAAATGCTGCAAGATTAATAGGCTCTATAGGAAATTATGCATGGAGCATAGAAGAGAATATAGTATATTCACATTTATATATGGGTGGTACATTAGAGTTAGATGAAAATATAAAAGGAAAGATTGAAGTAGAAACAGATTATCCTTATGATAATGTTGTTAAATATAAGATGAAACCTGAAAATTCAGTTATGAATATAACTTTAGCATTAAGAATACCATCATGGAGTGAGAATACTATAATACTTTATAATGGAATGGGAATACATTATAAACCTGAAAATGGTTATGTATATATATCAGGAAATTTTTCAGATAATGATGAAATATCACTTATCCTAGATATGAAGCCAGAATTTAATTATGCAAATCCTAAAGTAAGTGCTGATAGTGGAAAGGCTGCTGTATCATATGGACCACTTGTTTATTGTGCTGAAGGTATAGACAATGGTGGAAGTGTATTAGATCTAAGAATATCATGTGATTCAGAATTAAAATTAAGTGAATTTAAGAGTACAAAACTGGGAGGCATACAAGAAATAAAAGCAGAAGGATATAGAATGAAATCTACAGATGAACTTTATTCAAAGAAGAGGCCTGAATATGAAAAGTGCAGTATTACTTTAGTGCCTTATTATACATGGGGAAATAGAGGAATTAATGAAATGCGTGTATGGATTCCTGAAATTTAAATAGTAAAATATGTTAAATAGAATGGACAGCAGATAGATTTAATTTTGCATAATCTATCTGCTGTTTTTAGCATATGCGTGTTTTTTATGTATTAGATTCCATGATACTCTTTTTTGCCGTAAGTTTCTCCATGTTGTACATCTTTAAGTGATGGAGTAGATAATGAATCAGTGAATTCTTCATTTTTATTTGTTATATTTTCAGCTCTAGCAAAAACTTCATTACCTCTTCCAGTTAAAGGACCCTGCTGATTTTGTGAATAAGCATCTACAATATCTGATTTATCTTTATTTTGCATATTATTTTGAAGCCTCCTTTAGATAAATTAATATTTATATTTTTTACAGAAACTAAAAATGTATGTGTTAACTATATGAATTTTAAAGATAGATTATAGTTATACAAAAGATATAAGCTTTTATAGATTTCTTTTTAAATGTAATAAAATTCATAAAGGTTTATTTTGATAAAATGTCAGGCGGTGAATTAATAGAAAATCTAATGAAGAAGCATAAAATTTGAGTTTTATAGTATAATACTTCAAGTATTATATATAGATTAATAAGTATTTTGCATTTATAATAATATTAATAAGTAAATTACAAATAATTCCAATAGATACTTATTGAAAGAGAGTATTAATTTTTTTAAAGGGGTAGATATAATGAGAGATTTTATTATTTCAACAGATTCAACAGCAGACTTATCTTTAGACTATATTAGAGAAAATAATATTGGAATTTATCCACTTTACTATAATATTGATGGAATCGAATATGTTCCAGGTATATGTGATATGCCTGTAAAAGAATTTTATGAGAATATGCAGAATGGGAAAATGCCTACAACAAGTGCAGCAAATCCTAAATATGTAATGGAACAGATGCGGAAAGCTGTTTCTGATGGTTATGATGTACTGCATATAAGCTTATCATCAGGACTAAGTTCAAGCTATAATAATACAGCCATATGTGCAATGGATATAATGGATGAATATGAAGAATCAAATATTAAAGTTATTGATTCATTATGTGCTACAGTTGGGCAAGGGCTCCTTGTTTATAAGGCAGTTGAAATGAAAAAAGAAGGTAAGACAATTGATGAAATAGCAGAATGGTTAAATGAGAATAAAAAGTATATAGTTCATCAGTTCATAGTAGATGATTTATTTCATTTAGTCAGAGGTGGAAGAGTCACAAAATCTGCGGCATTTGTTGGAACAGTACTCAAAGTACAGCCAATTCTTTTTCTAAATGATGAAGGGAAAATTGAACCTATGGGAAAAATAAGAGGGCGAAAAAAAGCGTTAAATACATTAGCAGATAATATAGAAGAAAAAACTAAAAATTTTCCTTTAGATGAAGTTTTCATATCACATGCAGACTGTATTGAAGAGGCTGAATATGTAGCAGAAAGAATAAAAAACAAATATGGTGTAAAGAATATTGTAATAAATGATATATGTCCAACAGTTGGTGCACATACTGGTAAAGGAGTAGTAGTTGCTGCGTATTTTGGTAATGAAAGATAAATACTATAAGTTAAGATTAGCTGTCCGTTTGGATGGCTTTATTTTGTAGAAAATTATCTTAATAAATTATTGAGTTATTGAAAAAACTATAATCTATAAAATATTATAATACTTAAATAAGTTGTTATTTATTTCACATCTTAATATGAATTAAGTGAATTTATTGTAAAATAGAGAAGAAATATATATTATTATAATAGAGATTTTAATGATGATACTGTTACATTAGAAAATAGTAACGGTATCTTCCAAACAAATGAAAATGTTTAAATGAAGAGCTGACAAATTATCAGTGCTGATTGGGGGAGAGATTAACATATGGATAAAAATCGAAGTGATATATCTGGAATAAATATAGAAATTTTGAGTGATATTAAGGAGAATGAACATTTTCACCCTGAAATAGAAGTGATATTTGTTATATCAGGCAAAGTATGTGTAAGTACTAAATGTAATTATTATGAATTAAGAAAAAAAGATATTATCTTATTTAATTCTAATGATATGCATCAGATAGAAACCATAGATAATTCTACTGTCTGTAGAATATTAATTTCATACAAAGTTCTTTCAGGGGCTATACAGAATGGAAATTATATATTTTATTGTAATTCTGTTTTGGACAAGATGAATTCTTATACATTACTTTAGAAGATTATGATAAGAATTGTATTCAGCTATTTAGGCCAGGAGCATAATACTGAATGACTGAGATATGGACTTGCATCTGAACTTCTTGATAATCTTGTTGAGCATTTTCAG
>DPOH01000333.1 GCA_003539755.1 Clostridium sp. | reverse complement strand
GAATAAAGTAGCGCTGGTTTCACCATTATCATGTTCCCTAATCATTGATTTGATAAATAGAGCTAATAATACTGATGGAGATTACAAACATTTCTATAATAATCAAATATGTAAATCTCAAAAATTAAAAAAAGCTTATACAGATTATGCTGAAGCAATGGAATTAAATATTGAGGATAAAAAGGATATTATAAAAAGTATTGATTATTTAAAAAGAACTTTTTACAGACAGGAACCAGATTTTCAATTAAAAGAAATTATATTAGATAAAATTCGATCTTTATTAATTGGAGACGAATACAGAATTTATGATACCCTTGTGTGTATAATTATTGATGAAGATATTCTAGGTAAACAAATTACAAACACTTTTTTATGTAAACTATTAAGAAGTAAAGATATTAAATTAAAAAATCTTGCTTTAGATAAAAGAATAGCTCCAAGAATAGACGAACTTAATGATGAATTTAGAAAATTTTTTCTCCCAATTAAAGATGGATTAATAGAACGTAAAGAATTTGATTCATGTAGAAAGATTATTGAGTTGGGAGAATCAATGATTATTCATGGAAAAGCAGGTAATGGTAAAAGCGGTTGTACAGAAGCAATATTAAATTATTGTAACAAAAATATCATACCTGTTATTGCGATTAAACTAGACAAGAGGATTCCTATGGGAAGCGCTGAAAAATGGGGACAAGCTTTAGGATTACCAGCGTCACTTGCTCACTGTTTACATAGTATTTCAAAAGATGAACAAGCAGTAATTATTCTCGATCAATTGGATGCTTTAAGATGGACTCAAGCACATTCAAGAGATTCTTTATTGGTTTGTGCTGAAGTTATTAATGAGATAATAAAAATAAATAGTGAGAGAAAGAAAAAAATATCTGTAGTTTTTGTATGTAGAACATATGATCTTGAAAATGATAATAATATAAAAGCATTATTTAAATCAGACGAAAAAAGTAATTCAAAAATGTCTTGGAATAAGGTAACTGTAGATGAGTTTGATGACAATACAGTAAAAGAAGTGGTAGGGGATCAGTATCCAGGATTATCTAATAAGTTAAAATGTATTTTAAAGACACCAAGTAACTTATATATTTGGAGTCAATTATCATCAGATAAGGATTACAATGAATGTTCAACTACAAGCCATTTGATTTTAGAATGGTGGACGCAGTTAAAAAGTAATTCTATGGCTGTTGGAGTGAATGAAAATGATGTTATTAATGTTAAAGAAAATTTAGTTCAATTACTAGATAAGATGGGAAGAATAAGCATATCTAAAAGAATTTTAAGAATTAATGAGAATGCATTGTTTTATTTGTCATCAAATGGTTTTTTAATAGTACAAGGTGAGAGTATCTCATTTATCCATCAAAGTATACTAGATTATTTTTTAGCAGAAACAATGATTGATAAATTTTATGGTGGAGAAAATATAGTTAATATTATAGGCGATAAGGAAAAGCAGACACCTAGTAGAAGATATCAAGTACAGATGCTGTTACAGAATCTAGCTGAAATGGATAGCCGTGATTTTATTAATGTTGGTGAACAGATGTTAAAAAGTGATAGTATTAGATATTACATGAAACATGTGTTTTATGAAGTATTAGGACAGGTTTCAAATATAGATGAGCCAATAAGAAGATTTGTTTTAAAAAATTGTGAAGTTAAAGAATACCGTGAATATATATTAAATAATGTTGTTATGAGTCATATCAATTATATTAGTATGTTAAGAGATAATGGCATTCTTGATAAGTGGATACAAGATGAAGATACAAAATATATAGTGTTTAATTTATTGCAAAGCATTAGTCCAAGATTTGATTCTAAAGATATTGTCTTTATTAAGAAGTATGTTTTAAAATCGAAATCTGATGATGAAAAATTTATTAAATGTTTTAAAAATAATATAAATGATGATACGGATGAAATGTTTGATTTACGAATGCAATTATATAAAAAATATCCAGAAATGGCGAATGTGTACTTTAACTTTAAAGAGATGTTCAAAAAATGTGAAATGCGTACAATTAAATTTTTCACTTTTTTATTAAAATATAAAGTAAAAGGTCAAGAAAAAAATATATATAAATATGAAGAAGAATTAGTATATGAAACAGCTGATATTCTGGTGAATTATGGAGGAGAAATAGTAAAAATATTGTTGCCTAATTTACCTTGTGAATCATATGAAGAGATTATTTTTAGTGAATGGTGTAATAGATATGGACATGAAAATAATTTGGAACGTGCTTGTGTACAAATTATAAGGAAAGCTAATGCTGCGATTATTTTAAATAATCCTAAAGAATTTTTTGATATATCTAATCAGTTTATGGGAAAGGGGTTTGCTATTTTTAATGAAATAATATTATCAGCATTACTCAATTTACCTGATAAGTATAGTGATTATGTAATTAATTATTTATGTGAAGATTTTGATAAAAATATTTTTGATATGACTAGTGGAGAAAATAAATTATTATTAGCTAAAGATGTAATAAAAAAACATTCAGTTAGTTGTAGTAATGAAATTTATTTATTGTTGGAAAATAAAATAATACATTATATTTCACCAGATGCTAAAGAAAGATGTCTTCGAAGAATAGAGTATAATAAAAATAATACTGGAGAAAGAGTATATTGGAGCTTTTGGGGGGATTTGCAGGCAGAACTATTACCATGTTTACAAATCAATCGAATGTCTGAAGAAGGAAAAAGATTATTGACTGTATTAAAGAGAAGATTTGATGGTAAATACAGAAGATATGATAATTCATCTGGACATAGTGGCTGGGTAAAATCACCAATTAGTGGAAAGAAATTAAGCAATAAGAATTGGATTAAATTATTAACTAACAAAGAAATTAAGCGTAGGGAAAATCATAATTGGAAAGAGGTACCTGGGGGATTTATTGAAAGTTCTATCGAAGAATTTTCAGGCGATTTTCGCAGTGCAGTAATCTTAGAACCTGAACGAATGATTAAATTAGTACTTGGATGTGAAGAAGAAATTTTGGATGAATATATAGATTCATTATTTAGTGGAATAGCAAGTTATAATGAAGCTAAAGATATATCAACAGAATTATTGGAAGCTTTAATAGAAAAATATCCATGTGACAATAAATCCTGGAGAGCTAGTAGTATATGTAGAATTATTGAAATGAAAAAGGATTCAAAGTGGTCTCAAAGAGTATTAGATATTTTAAAAGATATTTCCATAAATCATATAAACCCTGAGCTTAGAAAGCCAAATATCACCAATAAAGATGATAAGGAAATGCGAACATTTGAAATGTTACAAGATAACTCATTGAATTGTGTAAGAGGTTCAGCTGCATTTGCAATTGGCAAATTACTTTGGGAAGATAAACAACTGTATGTTCAATTTAAAGAAACAATTAACCAACTAACTAAAGATGAAAATCCAGCTGTAAGGTTAGCAAGTTTATCAGCATTATGGCCTACTTATAATATAGAAAGAGATTGGGCTTCTGAAAAAATATTGACTCTATATGAACAAGATTTTCGTTTGGCAGGATTTCATGATTCAAGAAGTATGTTTTTCTTGTTATACGATAAGTATAGAGAGCGTGTTTTAAAAATCATTAATAAGTGTTTTTTATCATCAGATGACCAGTTAATTAAAATGGGTTCGTATAGTTTAGCAGAGATGTTTATAGTAAAAAATGAGTTTTTACATGAAATAAATAATATAGATAGCATTACAGAAAAGCAGGTGAAATCAATATTAGAAATGGTAGCTATCTATTTTGATAAAGATGAATATAACGATATTTGCAAAAAGATAATACTAAAATTTAAAACAAGCGACTTTGATTTAGATTTTCCTATATCAAATTTATTCTATCAGAACAAAATTAATTTAGAAAGAGATAATGAATTTTTAATAGAGATTATGCAATCAAATCTAAGTAATAGAATCGTAATTGCTTTTGTACATTATCTTGAAAAAAATTCAAAATCTATAGTAGATTATAAAGATATAATCTTATCAATGAGTTATCATTTGCTTAGCAATGAGAGTGAACAATTAATAGGGTATTGGGGAATAGAGGATGAAATTTCAAAGTTAATTATAGGATTATATGATGAGACTTCAACATCTTCAGAACCTGAATTAATTGAGGTATCTAAAAAGTGTCTTGATATCTGGGATTTAATGTTTGAGAAACAAATTGGTTCGATTAGAATGCTAAGTAAAAAAATATTTGAGAGATGATAAGCAAATTACAAATGATCATTAAAAAATTCTTTATAAAGTAGCTTAAAATATGTAGTAAAAGTAATTTGCGATAAAAATTCTGTATAAAGAAGATTTGGTGGATTTTAAAGGTCATGCTTCACCTCCACCACAAAACCCATGAAAATCATTTTATTGGATTTTTCGTGGGTTATTTTTATTGTATAGATTTAGAATAATTAATAGTGAACCGTATCATAAATAGGATTTGATTTACAAATTATGTTATAATGAGTTTCATGACAATAATATTATTACATCAGTATCATATAACTTTATTAAATGATCAATGGCTGTTGGACGAGCAATTGGAATTGATGTGTATCCAAAATCATTTGGATTAGAAAAGTAGAAATATAAATACAAAATAGAGATTTAGAGGTGGTAATATGAAATTTGCAATGTTTTCAGACCTACATTATGATGCAATACCAGATGGAGATGCAAGAGTGGAAGAAATCATTACTTATGCTAAAAAATCCAAAGTTGATTTTATTGTAGATATGGTGATTTATGTTATCCAACAAATAGGAATAAAATAATATTAGAGAAGTTTAAAAATTCAAAATTACCGTGTTATTTTACAATAGGCAATCATAATACTGATAATTTTTCTATTGATGAAGTTACTGATTTTTTTAATCTGCAAAGAAGTTATTACTCATTTATTAAAGAAATTATTAATTTTATTGTTTTAGATGCTAATTTTATTAATAAGAAGACTTCTGTTATTCCATATTATAAACGAAATTATGATAAATCTAATGATGAATATCCATACATTCCAAATGAAGAAATAGAGTGGCTTAAGAAAGAGTTATCTGATAATGATAAATATTATATAATTATTTCACATCACAGCTTATCAAATGACTTTCAAAAACGTGGAATAAGTAATAGAAAAGAAATAAGAGCTATTTTAGAGGAACGAAATTCAAATGAAAGAAATATATTATTTTGCATTAATGATCATGACCATGGTAGTGATTGTAAATTAATCAATGATATATATTATTATACGTTGAATTCAAGTTCTTATATTTGGCATGGAAGTAAAGAAATATTTAGCTATTCAGATGAGATACATAAGAAGTATCCGTACTTAAAGGATTTAATCTTATATAAAGAAGCATTACATATTATTGTAAATATTGATAATGAAATGAATGTTTATATTGAAGGTATTAAAGGTAATTATCAAAAGCATTCTCCAAAGGATGTTGGCCTTACAGATACCTGGAATGGAGTTTCAATAAAAGCAGAGACACTATCTCAATATATTAAAATGAAAAGATAAAA
>DPOH01000331.1 GCA_003539755.1 Clostridium sp. | reverse complement strand
ATGGAGGGTAAATATGAGAAGTATTAAACAAAGGTTAGTGGTGTCAACAGGTCTATTAGTCGTAGGAACAAGTATATTTTTAAATATTTCAGCTGATAGAGGAGCAACAAGAGCGCTAAAGACAAATGTAGAATCGTCTATTGTTCAGACAGCGAATCAGACAGGAAATTCTCTTAAAGGTATGATAAGTGGTAAATTAGTTCAAGTAGAAAGCGTTGCAGCAAGAAGTGAAATAACAGATCCCAATGTACCATTAGAAGAAAAAGTAAGAGTATTAGATGAAGAAGCAAAAAGAACTGGTTGCAAAAGGTTTATTCTTCTTGATACAAAGGGTAATGCTTTAAATATCGATAGCAGAGGAACTGACTATACTCAGAAAGATTATTTTAAAAAAGCTTTAGCTGGAGAAAGTAACATGTCAGATCCTGTTATCCTTAAAGAAGGTGGAGATGTAATAACTGTTTGTGCGGCACCTGTAAAGGTTAATGGTGAAGTAACTGGAGTTTTACTTAGAGTAGGAGATGGAACTGAATTAAGTGATATTACTAATAATATTAAATACGGAGAAAGCGGCATTACATATGTATTAAATAAAGAAGGACGAGTTATTGCATATCCTGATAAAGAAGTAGTATTAGGAATGCAAAATGCAATGGAAATAGCTAAAACTGATAGTAACTATAAAGGATTAGCAGAAGTGACTCAAAAGGTAATAAGTGAGAAAAATGGATTTGCTACTTATGAGATGGATAAGGATGTGCAGTGTATAGCATATGCACCTATCCCAGGAACTGAATGGGTAGCAGTTATTGATGCACCTGCCAAAGAGTTATTCCATGAAGTTACAAACTTAAGATATAAAAATATATTGATTTCTATAGGATTTGCAGTAGTTGGACTAGCTATTACTTATAAATTATCGTTGAATATTTCTAAAGGGATCAATGAATCTTCAAAAGTACTTGAAACATTGGCGCAAGGAGATTTAAAAGTAGAAGTATCTGATAAATATATTAATGAAAAAGATGAGATTGGAGATATGACAAGAGCTATGAAGTCAATGTCAGAATCTCTAAGTACTATGATAAAAGATGTAAAAACTAATTCATCAAATATTGATAATGAAGCAGAGAATTTATCTACAGCAGCTGCTGAAATAAACTCCGTATCTCAAAATGTTGCTCATGCAATAAATGAAATAGCAAAGGGGACAAGCAATCAGTCAGAAAATTTACTTGAAATATCAGAGACATTAAACAAATTTGGAAATGATATTAATCAAGTAGTAAATGAAATTAGAGATGTAGATAGAACATCTAAAGATATTAATGACAAAGCAAATGAAAGCACTGATGAAATGGCGCTTTTAACTAAGTCAGTTACTAATGTAAGTAATGTATTTAAGACATTTAATGAAAAGATAGATGGACTTGGTAAAAATGTTACTGAAATCAATGAAATAACTAATGTTATTAATGGAATTGCAGAGCAGACAAATTTACTTGCTCTAAATGCGGCAATAGAAGCAGCAAGAGCAGGGGAATCAGGAAAGGGATTTGCAATTGTAGCAGAAGAAATAAGACAATTAGCTGAACAGTCGCAGATATCAGCAGAAAAGATAACTAGATTAATATTTGGAATATCTGAAGAAGCAAATAATATTGTAAGAGAATCTTCAGTAATGGATGAGGAATTATCTAAGCAGGAAGAGGTTATTAAAAAATCCATTGAATCATTCAACAGTATTATTGAATCTATTGATGATGTATTACCAAAGATAAATATAGTTGAAAAATCTGCACAAAATCTTAATAGTGAAAAGGATAATATATTATCTAAGGTAAAAGATATATCATCAGTTTCATCTGAAGTATCAGCTTCAGCAGAAGAAATTTCAGCATCAACAGAAGAAATGAATGCTTCTATTGAAGAAATGTCAGGAATTGCAGAAAGTGTTAAAGAAATGACTAAAGTAATGCTTGATGGTATTGATGAATTTAAAGTGAATTAAATTGTAAAATATTTTAAAAAGCTGATATGTATTTAAAATAGGAGTTTGAAGATACAATTAACTTTTAAAAAGATATATTAATAACTAAAGATTTAAATTATATGGAGGGTAAATATGAGAAGTATAAAGCAAAAATTAGTGTTGCTAATGGGGTTAGTGGTTGTAACTGTATGTGTGAGTTTAAGTACTCTTGCATATAGGGATGGAAAAGAAGCTGTAATGGAAAGTCTAAAACAGTCAATGCTGGAGTTATCAAAGCAAATATCTAATACTGTTAAAAGTACATTGAGTGAAGAAATCAGAGAACTTGAGGCTATAGCAGCAAGAAATGATATAAAGAATTCTGATGTGCCAATGGAAGAAAAGATAAAGGTAATGAAAGAAGAAGTAAATAGAATTGGGTGTTCTAGACTAAATATAATTAATGAAAATGGTATAGCTACTAATAGCGATGGAGAAACATATGATTATGGTGATAGAGAATATTTTAAAAAAGCTATGTCAGGTGAAACTTATGTAACTGATCCTACTGTAAGTTTAAAAACTGGAGAAATAGTTGTAATTTATGCAGTTCCTATAAAGGAAAATAACAAGGTTGTAGGAGTTTTAACTAAAATTAAAGATGGAAATGATTTAAGCGAAATAACTAATAATGTTAAGTATGGAGAAAGTGGTACAGCATACATAATGAATAAAGCAGGTGTACCTATTGCCCATCCAGATAAAGAAATGGTAACAAATATGAAAAGTGCAGTAGATATTGCTAAGACTGATAGTACATATAGTGATCTTGCTGAAGCTGTTCAAATGACAGAACAAAGAGAATCAGGAGTTATTCAATATGAGTTTGATAAGGAAGAGAACTTCATGGCTTATACAACAATGGAGAATACTGGCTGGAAAGTAGTTGTTGATATGCCTTTAAAAGAAGCACTTAAGCAGATTCAAAAATTAAGACTTAAGATATTTTTATCATCATTAGCATTCATAGCAGTTGGAATGGCTGTAACATATAGATTATCAACACGTATTTCTAAGGGAATTAATGAATCATCAAAAGTACTTGAAACATTAGCAAGTGGAGATTTAAGAATAGAAGTATCTGATAAGTATTTAAATAATAAAGATGAAATTGGTGACATGGCAAGAGCTATGAAGTCAATGTCAGAATCATTAGGTAATATGATAAATGGCGTAAAAGGTAATTCGCTAAATATTGATGGTGAGTCAGAAAATTTATCTACAGCAGCTACAGAAATAAACTCAGTATCTCAAAATGTTGCACAAGCAATAAGTGATATAGCTAGAGGTACAAGCACTCAGTCAGAAGATTTACTAGGAATTTCAGAAACATTAAATCAGTTTGGAAATGATATTGTTCAAGTAGTAAATGAAATAAGAGAAGTAGATAGAACTTCTAAAGATATTAATGAAAAAGCTGATAGCAGCAGTGCTGAAATGAATCTTTTAACTGAATCTATTGCAAATGTTGGAAATACATTCAAGGTATTTAATGAGAAGATAGATGGACTTGGAAAGAATGTTATTGAAATTAATGAAATAACTAATGTTATTAATGGAATTGCAGAACAGACAAATATGCTTGCCCTTAATGCAGCAATTGAAGCAGCAAGAGCAGGAGAATCAGGAAAAGGATTTGCTGTTGTAGCAGAAGAAATAAGAAAACTTGCAGAACAATCACAATTATCATCTGAAAAGATAAGTACACTGATATTTGGAATCTCTGAAGAGGCAAATGATATTGTAAGAGAATCTTCAATAATGGATAAGGAGTTATCTAAACAGGAAGAAGTTATTAAGAAATCAATGGAGTCATTTAATAGCATTATGGAATCTATTGAGGATGTACTGCCAAAGATAAATACAGTTGAAAAATCAGCACAAAACCTAAATAAAGAAAAAGATAATATATTATCTAAAGTAGAAAGTATATCAGCAGTGGCATTAGAAGTATCAGCTTCAGCAGAAGAGATATCAGCATCATCAGAAGAAATGAATTCATCTATTGATGAAATGACTGGAATTGCACAAAATCTGAAGAATATGACTAAAGAAATGATTGCTGAAGTAGACCAATTTAAAACTAATGAAAAATAATATTAAAATACATATTGTTTTATAAGTAATTCATGTGGCTGTAGGCATTAATTGATGTCTACAGCCATTTGGATTTTAGTAAACAGATACTTATTTATTAAATGTAATTCCTCTGCCATTATAATAACCATAAGTTCCAGTTATGACTATAGGCTTTTCAAACATACTCCAATTTTTAATGTGTTTAGATTCCTTAGGAGTAGAGCCATTTTCCCAGGAAATAGTTATGTGCCTGTAACCAAGGATATCATCTTTGGTCAAGAGGGATTTTAACTGTTAAAAATAATCT
>DPOH01000018.1 GCA_003539755.1 Clostridium sp. | reverse complement strand
TAGCGTACTTTACACTATCATTGACTTATTTTTTATGTACTCTATAATAATATCAACATGTGTTGATTTTACAACCGACAAATATTTTAAAAGTGTTGAATTTAGTGGAGGAACTATGGCAGTAAAAAGTAATGGAAGTCAGAGAGTAATGGCGACAAAAAGCTTAATTAGTGAGGCTTTATTAGAAATGTTAAAAACCAATAGTATTAAGAAAATATCTATAAGGGAATTGTGTAAGATTGCAGGAATTAATCGTACTACCTTTTATAATCATTACGGTAGTCAATATGATGTATTAAATGAAATTGCTGAGACATTTATACAAAGCACTTCATTTTTCGTTATGAACAGTATGGCAGAAGGTAAGAATATACATGAATGTATTACTGAGGTTTTGCAATATATGAAGGATAATATAAAATTTGCAAAACTTGTACTGGACCAAGAGAATTATGACCTGGTTAAGCATATTACAATGTCACTTCCAAAGTTTGATATGATGATTATTGAACATCTTCCAGAAGAACTTGATTTATATGAAAAGAAGGCTGTTGCTTCATTTGTTCAGTATGGGTCAGTAAGGCTTATTAAAGAGTGGATTTTTTCAGACTGTCTAAAATCACCAGAGGAAGAAGCAAAAATGATTTTACTTATAGCTGGAAGAACAATTGGTGCTTACTAGTTATTTGTAGCTATAAAGTAAAATAACAAAATATTTTTATTTATATTAATAAATATTGTTAGAACTGATATGCATAATTTATATGTATTTTAGTTCTTTTTTGTTAATAGAATCAATAGCATAATTTTAATTTAAATACAGAGATGAATACATATTGAAAAATTTCAATATAACATATATAATGGTCATATCGAAAAAAATAGATGTGAAATTATAGAATGTATGCTACAGATAATTTTTGACATTTATTATATAGATAAGGTGGTGTTAATAAATTAGATGGATAATCAATATGGAAATGATGCAAAAGTATTTAAGGCTTTTGATGATGAAAAACGCCTTAAGATACTTGAAATGCTTAGAAGTGGAGAAAAATGTGCATGCGTACTTCTTGAAGAAATGGATATAAGCCAGTCAACATTATCACATCATATGAAGATATTATGTGAGTCAGGAATTGTTGCTGGAAGAAAAGAAGGAAAGTGGACTTATTATTCTATAAATGAAGAAGGAAGTAGATATGCCATAAAGCTTCTAGAAAAGCTGACTAAAGTAAATTATGATAAAAATAGAGAATATAATTATAGAAATTGCTAGTATAAGAAAATGTTCTAATACTTGAAGAAAATAAGTTATAAATTATTAAGTTTAAATATGGAGGAAATTACATATGAAGAAAAAGGTTGCATTTATATGCGTACATAACTCATGTAGATCACAGATGGCAGAAGCTTTAGGAAAAATTTATGGAAAGGATGTTTTTGAAAGCTATTCTGCTGGAACTGAAACAAAGCCTATGATAAATCAAGATGCTGTAAGAATAATAAAGAATTTATATGATGTGGATATGAATGAAACTCAGAAATCTAAGTTATTAAGTGATATACCAGAAATTGATATAGCTATAAAAATGGGATGTAATGTGGTATGTCCATATTTAAAAGCTGACCACGTAGAAGATTGGGGACTTGATGACCCAACTGGAAAAAGTGATGAAGAGTTTATAAAGACAGCCAAAATCATTGAAGAGAAAGTTAAGGATTTAGCGCAAAGAATTAAAAAAAATGAACTTTAACATGGAAGTGGAGAAAAAATGAAGGAAGTAGATTTAACTAAAGGTAAGGTTCTGCCTGTTATAGCTGCACTGGCACTGCCTATAATGGGAAGTTCGTTGATGCAGTTTACATATAATATTATTGATATGATGTGGGTTGGGAGACTTGGGAGTGATGCTGTTGCAAGTATTGGATCGTCTAGCCTTTATGTAAACATAGGAAATGCAATAAATGCTCTTGCTGTAATAGGAACAGGAATTAAAGTAGCTCATGCAATTGGGGAAAAGAATAGGCATGAAATCAGCGAATATATGAATGCTGGAATTATCATAAATTTGATTATAGCAGTTGTATTTGGATTAGTACTAATT
Source organism: Clostridium sp. (assembly GCA_003539755.1). Lineage (GTDB taxonomy): Bacteria > Bacillota > Clostridia > Clostridiales > Clostridiaceae > Clostridium. The sequence goes on along the minus strand of DPOH01000018.1, from coordinate 4,870 downwards.
TTATTGGGTAAGAATTTTATAACATTCTTAAATCTTCAAAATGTAGATGTAGAAACAAATGCATATTATTATCTTGCTTTAAATGCTCCTATTTTGTTTTTTTCATTTTTTAATATGATGTACACAAGAGTAATGGGGAGCTATGGAAATAATAAGATTTCCTTTAGAATAAATGCACTTGGAGTAGTAATGAATATTGTGCTTGATCCACTATTCATATATGGCTTAAAACTTGGCGTTATAGGGGCTGGTGTAAGTACACTTGTTGCTAATATAGTAATGTTCATATGCTTTAGGGTAAGTACAAATGGTGTACTTAATTATGATTTTGAAGCAGGTATAGATAAATCAAAGATGAAGCAAATATTAAGGCTTGGATTTCCTATGGCTTCACAAAGAGTGCTTTTCACTATAATTAATATTTTTATAGCAAAAATAATAGCTATCTTTGGAACAGATGCAATTGCTGCTCAAAAGGTAGGAGCACAAATTGAATCTATTGCCTATATGATTGTTGGAGGCCTTAATGGTGCAGTAGCAGGATTTGCTGGTCAGAACTTTGGAGCAAAGAAGTTTAAGAGAATAAAAGATGGTTACAATAGTTCACTTATAGTTGGAATGTCTTATGCTCTTATTATGGCAGCAGCATTCTTACTATTTAATAAACAGATGATAAGTTTATTTATAAGTGGTGGAAAAGCTGCTGATATTGCAGCATCATACCTTAAAGTAGTAGCATTTTCAGAAGTATTTAGTGCTATAGAAATGGTATCTAATGGTATGTTCACAGGTATAGGAAAACCAAAGATACCAGCAACTATAAGTATTGTATTCACAGCAATGAGAATTCCACTTTCACTTATACTTATAAAGCCATTTGGTATAAATGGAGTATGGATGAGTATCTGTATTACAAGTGTTATTAAAGGACTTTTAAACTATATAATTTATGTAGTTAAAATAAAAAGAGAATTTGTAGCTGATATGGCTTAATAAATTAAAATTAACTTATAAATAAAAATTAAAACAGTGTATTTGTGACAAAGGAGTTCTGTGGTACAAAATAGGACAGAAGTTTGTAAGTAGAAGATATGAAAAAATATATATAATTTGTTATAGATAAGAATTAAAGAAAAAGGCTTCAGGTGAAAACATCTGAAGCCTTAATTTTCATTATACTAAATTTAATGAAAAGTATGTATTTAAAATTCTGAAGAATTCGTATACTGTCATTAGTCATATAAGAGAAGGAAGCCATTAATGTATTATTTAATTTATATATCTGAACCATATATCACTGAATAAATTTGATACTAGATTTGAAACTCTAGAAATTGAATTAAATAGTTCTTTGTATGGCTTAGGGGTTAATTCAATAAAATTGAAAAAATGTAAAAAATAATATAAAATTACATTATCGAATGTAAAGAGGTGATTTCGTGTCAAATGAATATGAAATAAAATTGAATAAGGAAGGTTATCTATCATCAAAATCATATTTTGATAACAAAATAGCAAATATTAAAGATACTAAAAAGACATTTGATAATGGCAAGAAGTTATTGTACGAAAGCTGGATTGGTAAAGCAAGAAATGCAGCAATTCCAGTTACCTATGAATTAAATAATAGATATGAGAGTCTAATAAAAGATGCAGATAATTTAAGTATAAGCCTTAGTAAAGTGTATGAAGTTGTACAAAACATGGATGATTCTATAGGAAATTCATATAATTTAAGCGGTAATATTGTTGGAGGGGAAAAGTAAAATGAGTTGTCGTTGTAGTGAAGTAAGAGAATATACAAAACAGCTTTTTAAATTAATTAGTGCTAAAGGATGTATGGATTCAGTTGTAAATAACAGCAAAGATACTAAGGGGTTTATAAAAAAAAGCGGAGACAAATTTAAAAGTGCTATTGTATTAAATACTGCTGAAACCTTTATAGGTGAAGAATTAAGTGAAGGATATAATGAAGCTGTATCTCAATGCAATGAAGCATATGAAGAAGTAACAAAAGCAATAAAAGTAGTTTCAGATAAACTGAAAAGTTATAGAGAAGAGGATAGAAGCTGGCATAGCCGTAAGCATAATAGTAGATAAATGGGGGAGAAAATGGATTTTTATATAAAGTTGGAAGATCTGAGTGAGTCAGTATATGACTGTGACATAACATCAGAAAAGATTAGTGAAGATGTAAAAGAATCACTTAATAATATATTAAATATGAGTGAAGATTGCTGGAAAGGGGACATGCAACTTGGTTTTTTAGAGGAGTTTTCTAAATGGGTAGCTAATTCAAATGATTTTGCTGCATTAAACTCTCTATTGGCTGATTGCTTAGTAAGAAATACAGAAAAGGCAAACGATTTGTTAAAAGAAGGGCAGAATTTGAAGTTCTAAATAGAAAGAGAATGAGGTGAATCAATGGCTAGGGCTATAGGATATTGTGGAACATTAGGAGCAGATTATGAATTGTGTGAGGAAGTAATAAAAGAGTTGTCAAATGCAATAGAAAGTGCTAAACAAGATAAAAGTGATTTAGAAAAAGCATTTGGATTTGCAGAGGGGTGCGATGGTATTGGCGATGCAATACCATCAGCTATTAAAATAGTAGATGATAGGATAGAACGAATGACAAGCTTTAAGGATACGTTTGAAAAATACATAGAGAAAATAAAAAGCTTTGATAATGAATTTGCATCAGGATTTTCATTTAGTAGTCTGAACGTTACATTAAGAGCAGTAGGAAATTTGACAGGATGTAATTTTGAGTATGCAGCTCAAATTGGAAAATTAAATAAAATGACAAAGAAATACACTTTTTATAAGATAATGAGAGATTGCTATGGTTTTAGTAATGACGATGCCCAATTAATTTTAACGGCTTATGATGCAGCTATGAGTAATACAAGTTATCTTACTAACGAAGAGACTTTAGCAATGATGAATAGTCAACTTGGAAAATATGAACTAACAGATACAGATAGGATAAGGGACTTTTTAACTAATTTATGTTCACTATCTGTATATAATAATTTTCAATGGAACTTAGTAGCAAGTTCGCCAAGTGCAGATGAAGCAAAGAAGTATTTTAAGGGGATTGGATTAAATGATGATGAAATTACTAGATTAACTAATATAATAGAGCATCAGCATACTCCTGATACGCCAGGTAAAAAGGACTTTGCTCATGAAATGGTTGAAATTGCAGCTTATTTGAATGAATATGGATCTTTAGGACGTTTAGTTATAGATGCAGGTTCTTTTGGTCAGACAGATCAGATGGCAAGTATGAAAGGTGATATATGGTCAGGTTCAATGTCTGATTCAGATATGATTTCTAATATAGATTCCATGAATTTATTTAATAGAGCATTAAAAAATAAGGATACAGATTTCTTAGACTTATTTGTTGATTATAATAAATCAGTACTAGATGGAAAAATTAATAGAGCTGAAGAGTATTGCGCTAATTATGGTGGTGGCGATGTAGAAAAGGGCAAACAAAGGATTAAGGATATAACAGAAAGCTGGACTCCAGTAGCAGAATATGATACAGGAAGACCTCAAATAACGATACAATATGTAATAGATCAGTTTAAAAAAGGATTAGCTTTAGATGCTTATATGAAGAGTGATCCAGGACTTAATTATACTCATGATCAGGTTGAAGATATTGTTAATGATATGAATAAGGATACTAAAAATTATAAAGATGATATTACAGATATGAATAATCAAATTGAGGGGGCCAAAAAACAACTTTATGAATATTTAGAAATTAACTAAGAGGGGATGGAGTGTTGGTGACAAAAAAATATTTTATTTTAGAATGTTGTTTTATAGTATTTATTAGTTGTATGTTTGGATGTAGAATAAATAATTCGAGTGCAAGTTTAAAAATATCAACAGATGAGCAGATTGTTAATTATATAGATGAAAATTTTGATACGTATAATGAGAGAATAAAAGAAGAGACAGGATACGAGGGAAGAATAATTGAAGAACAAAATGATGATGGTCAGTCTAACCGTTGTATAGAATTTGATATAGATAATTCAACTAAGATTAAATTTGGAACAAATGAATCTTTTAAAATAGTAAAAGAATTGAAAACAAAAAGTAGTATTAATAAAAAAGAAAATGATGAAATAGTTATATGTTTATACGGGATAGAAGATGATGATAAAATTAGAGTTACACTTATTGGAAATGGTTCAATATCATCTGAATATAAAGCAAATGATATTGAACATCCTATATCAAGTCGAAAAGAAAAAGAAGAAGGATTTGATATTGCAATAAAACAAAATATTAGTACAGAAGAAATCGAAGAACTAATATCAAAGGCACGTTCAATATATAGAGTATTTCAAGAAATAGCTGAAGAATATAATAAAAGCCTTGAACAGAATTCTTAGAAATGAAATATATAGTAAAGGTATCCCTTTGTGTAAGTTGACTTGAGGGAGCAGGTTAAAAGGATTTTTGTAGATATATGATTATTATAATGGGAGGTAATAACAAATTGCTACATTATATTCAGCTACTGTTAATTTACCTATATATAAAACTGTATATAGGGGGAAAACTATAGCAATTGTGCAGGGATTCTTGGGGCGGCTGGTGCTGCTGGAGAATTGGAAGAACTTATTTCAATGGGATTTTCAAAGTTTATTGTTTGCGGTGCGGCAGGAGTTCTGCTAAGAGGTATAAAAGTAGGTCACTAATAAAATTATTTAAAAGATAAATATACTTCGCAACATTCTGCGAAAAGCTTACTATAAGCATGGAATCTTTCGCAAGATGTTGCGAAAGGGCAAATATAAATGAATATTATAGAAATAGAAATACCTAAATTATCTGAATA
>DPOH01000027.1 GCA_003539755.1 Clostridium sp. | reverse complement strand
TAAATTAATTTTTAATTCAGCAGCACACTTTCTTAAAGTTTTTCTTTGTAAAAATAATTCTATATATTTAACCCAAATATTAGAGTCCTTTTTTGAGTAATACCATAGGGAATTGGTTGTACTTGAAAATGTTCGTCCGCACTTGCTACACATATATCTTTGAATTCCTTTGTATTTACCGTGTTTAATAAAATGAGTATTGTGGCAGTGAAGACAACATTCAAATTTTTGATCTTTATATAAATCAGCTTTTAGTAATTTTGGCATAAGCTCTTCTAAGTTTTTATAATTAATATCATTTTCTATCATTTTTATACACCTCATTTTGATCATTGACACAAAATGTATAGAATATACAAAACAACACTTTTTGAAAACAGACTTATATGAAATTTTTTTATATACATATGCTTGATGAATTTAAAAAATTTAAATGCCAACTTTAAGTGATATCAATGGCTTGAAGTATATAAGAGATTATAGTTTACAGTATTAATGTGGTGTGGTGCAGTAAATATTTTATTTACGGACAGATAGTTAAAGGGTTTATTATATTAACAATGAATCAGAGTCGATATTTTATGTTATGTTTACAGTTATTAAATTTGAATTTATAATAAAGGAATTAAAGGATGTTGGATAAAAATTATTTTTTCATTTGTTCATTCTTTTATTTATGTGATTAAAAGACTGATAGAAGGGAAGAACTGTTTATATGCCAAAAAGTAAAAAAGTATTTAATTGTAATGTGGAATTAACAATAGATGTTATTAAAAGTAAATGGACACCCATTATTATTATTGAGATAGGAAATTCAGAAGTTATCAGATATGGTGAGCTTAAAAGGGGGATTCCTAATATTAATGAAAGAGTATTGGTAAGACAGCTTAGAGAACTTGAAAAACATCAATTAATAAAAAGAAAGGTCTATGATGAAGTGCCTCCAAAGGTAGAATATTCTTTAACAGAAATAGGAAAAACATTGGTGCCTATATTAGATGCATTAGGTGAGTGGGGGAAAAAATATAATAAACATACGGGTTATGGAGAAATTGAATTAAAGCATGGATGTAAGCTATAAAATATCTCTATTAATTAGTCATGAATTATAATTGAATGACCATACTGATAATAATGTCAGTACTTGTTGAGTAATTTGATAGGATATATAATTATGTTACGGGGAAAATAACTACAAAAGAAAAGAAAGAAGGTTTTTTATATGGACGCAATTGATATGATAAAAGAAAGAAGAAGTGTAAGAAAGTTTAAAAATGAAAAAGTAGATAGAGAAACTATGAAAGAAATCATTGATATAGCTAGATGGGCTCCATCATGGGTAAATTACCAAGTAGCTAGATATACATTAATTGATGATGAAGAAACTATTCAAAAATTAGCTAATGATGCTGTTAAAGGTTTCGTTTATAACATGGATACATTAAAAAATGCAAAAGGTGTTGCAGTAGTAAGTTTTGTAAAAGGTAAAAGTGGTAAAAAGGATGGCATTGAAGGTTTAGCAAAAACTTGGGAAGTATTTGATGCTGGTATAGCAACTCAAACATTCTGTTTAGCTGCATATGCTAAAGGTATTGGAACATGCATAATGGGAGTAATTAGCGAAGAATCAATTGCTAAAATTATAAACTTACCAGAAGAAGAAACAGTAGCTGCTCTTATTGTTTATGGTTATCCAGATGAAGAACCACACTCAAAGAGAAAAAGTGCTGATGAAATAATGCGTTTTTTTGATAAATAATTTAATATTAGAACGTTGAAGGATTAATAAAGATAGGCTATCTAAAATGGATAGTCTATTTTTTATTGAATAGGAAATTATAGATTTTTTAAATGCTAGACTTAAGTTATATCAATGCTTTGTGGCATAGTAATTGTCTTTCATTTTATAATATGGATTTTACATATCTTTTTTGAGATAATTGATAATGCAAGAGTATATATAGTACATTTATTTAGATAAAACAAAGGAGAAAGCAAAATGAAAAAGAGATACGAAAAAGAAAGAAATTTTTTGAAATCTAATTTTAGTGAATTTAAAAATATTAAGACTGATAAAATGAAGGGAAAGCCAGCACCAGAGCGAGTTAAGTCTTATGATCCAAGCTCGGTAATAATTGATCTTCCAACTGTAACTAAGGATGTTTTGAAGAAGGAAAATATCTATGACTGCATAAAGGATAGAAGAAGTACCAGATTTTATAGTGAGGAAGCAGTGAAGCTAGAAGAATTATCATATCTTTTATGGGCAACTCAAGGAATAACTGGAACAAATCATTTAGGATTAACTTATAGAACTGTACCATGTAGTGGGGCTACTCATACATTTGAAACTTATTTATTTATAAACAATGTTGAAGGATTAGACAGAGGAATATATAGATACCTTCCAATTGAGCATAAATTATTATTTATGGAAGCTATGGAGGATGTTAGCGAAAGATTAGATGCAATTACTTTAGAACAGCCTTTTGTACCTAACTTTGCTAGAAAAGCAGCAGTTACTTTTGCATGGAGTACAACACCATATAGATCTGAATGGAAGTTTGATATTACAGCCCATAAGAAAATATTAATAGATGTAGGACATATATGCCAGAACCTTTATCTTGCAGGTGAATCTGTAGATATGGGAGTATGCGCAATTGGGATATATGATCAAAAGCCTATAGATAAAATATTACAATTAGATGGGGAAGAGGAATTCGTGATATATCTTGCAGCTGCAGGTAAAAAGAGAAAAGAATAAATTTAATAATATGTAAAGTAATAAATATTAATTATAAAAATGCTTATATTGTTTTATAATTAATATTTTTTGTGCATGCAAGGATAATAAGCTTGTTATATGGTTAAAATAACTGTTATATGCATTAGTATAGTTGTAATATTTAGGGGGGGATTCCTAAGACATAACATTGAAATATTTCTGAATGAGACTATAATTATTATAGGGTTGTTGAGAAGGAATAATATTTAGTTATAACTGTAAACAAAGGAGAAAGTAACATGATAGTAAATACTGATAAATGTATTGGGTGTACTTTATGTACACAAGACTGTATAGTAAGTGATATAGAAATGGTTGATGGAAAATCTCATATAAAAAATGAAGCATGTATAAAGTGTGGACACTGTATTGCAATCTGTCCAGTTAAAGCAATATCTTCAGATGATGAAGAAGAATATTCAATGGATGAAGTTATTGAATATAATAAAGAAGATTTTGATATAGCTCCTGAAAGATTAATGAACTTCATGAAATTTAGAAGAAGTGTAAGATTATTTAAAAAAGATGAAGTAGAAGAAGAAAAGATACAAAAAATACTTGAAGCTGGAAAGTTTACTCAAACTGGAAGCAATATGCAAGATGTTTCTTACGTTGTTGTAAAAGATAAAATTCAAGAAGTTAGAAAAATGGTTTTAGAAACATTAAATTCAATAGCCGATGAAATAATAAACAACGAAGCTAGCCCAAAACAATATATTGTATATGCACATATGTGGAAGAAGATGTATACAGACTTTTTAGAAGATCCAAATGGTGAAGATAGATTATTCTTTAAAGCACCTTTAATGATAATTGTAAAGGCAAACAGAGTTATAAATGGAGCTTTAGCAGCATCTAAAATGGAATTAATGATAGATGCTTTAGGCCTTGGAACATATTTCAGTGGATTCTTAGAAAGAGCTTTAGCAGCTAATCCTAAAATAGGTGAATTATTACAAATAAAAGAAGGAGAACAATTCGTAGCTTGTATGCTTGTTGGTTATCCAAGAGTAAAATATAAGAGAACTGTTCCAAGAAAAGATATAAACGTAGTAAGAATGTAATTATTTTCCAATAATTAAAATTAATAATAAAAAGCTAAAATTTATATAATTATATACTATAAGATAAGCCATATATCATGTTTTTTATAACTAGATATATGGTTTTTTATATACTAAGCTCTATTCATTATCATTAGATTCTTTTTTCTATATTCTCCAGGAGTAAGCCCAGTGGATTTCTTGAATGCTTTAATCATATGGCTAGAATCTGAAAAACCACATTCCTGACTTATATATGTTATATCAAAATTAGTAAACATGAGAAAATCCTTAGCTTTATGAATACGCATTTCTTCTATATATGATTTACAGGTTATATGGTAGACAAGATAGAATTTCTTTGCAAAGTATGAATAACTCATATTACACTTTTCAGCAATATCTGCGACTCTTAAGTTTGAATTCATATTTTTATCAATATATTCAGTAATGTTATAAATATCATATTTTCCATCTTCATCATATATTTCACTTCCGATTACAAAACCTTTTTCCTGCCAACATCGCAATATTTCAATTAGTAATTTATTTACTTCAGAATGAATTATAGATTCATAACAATATTTCTGTGTAGTATATTCATTTATACAGTGATTAAAAATTTCCAGTGCATTTATTTTCTTGGTTTGTTCCATACTAAATACAGTAGTAAGTGAATTTTTTTCGGCAAAACGGAATATGCTTCTAAGCTTTGGAGCATAACTGCAGCTTGAATTCATTCTGCTTATATCAAGTTTAATTCCTAAAAAGCATAATGTATTACCATCATCTGAAAAGATAGAATGAACTATTTTAGGATGGAATAATATCATTTCGCCACTATGAACAACGTATTCATTGTTGCCTGAGAAAATTCTTGCTGTACCTTTTGATATATAAAGTAGTTCCATGTAGTAATGCCAGTGTGGTTTTACTGGAAATGATTCTTTTGTACTATCAAAATAAAAACATTCTATAGGTGTTTTTATTAAATCACTTTCTTCAAGAAGAATGTCCATAAAATTTACCTCATAAAAATAGATTTATACAATATTTATATAGTATTATTACACCATATTTTAGTCTTAAAGGCTATACTTAAATTAAGGAAATACAAAAGCTAAATATATTTATACAAATTATATAAGAATGAAAAGGCGGGATAAGGTATATGGATAATTTTACTTTTTATAGTCCAACTGAATTTGTGTTTGGAAGAGATACAGAAAATCAATGTGGAAGTTATGTAAAGAAAAATGGTGGAACTAAAGTTTTAATTCATTATGGTGGAGGTTCTGTAGTAAGATCAGGACTTCTTGATAGAGTAAAAGAATCATTAGAAAAAGAAAATATACCATATATAGAATTAGGAGGAGTTAAACCAAATCCAAGAGATACTAAGGTATATGAAGGAATTGAACTTTGCAGAAAAGAAAATGTAGATTTTATTCTTTCTGTTGGAGGAGGTTCATGTATAGATAGTGCAAAAGCAATTGCACTTGGAGTGTTATATGATGGAGATTTCTGGGACTTTTATGGAACAGGAAAGAAAGTTGAAAAAGCACTTCCAATTGGAACAGTTCTTACAATAGCTGCAGCAGGAAGTGAGGGCTCTGGTGCATCTGTAATAACTAAAGAAGAAGGAATGTTAAAACGTGATACAGGTTCTGATTTACTTAGACCTAGATTCTCAGTTTTAAATCCTGAACTTACTTGCACATTACCAGCATATCAGACAGCATGTGGTGCAACTGATATTATGGCGCATATATTTGAAAGATATTTTACAAATACAAGAGAAGTTGAAACAACAGATAGACTTTGTGAAGCACTTCTTTTAACTATGATAAAAGAAACACCAAGAGTTATAAGTGATCCTAATAATTATGAAGCAAGAGCAAACATTATGTGGACTGGAACAGTTGCTCATAATGATATAGTTGGTGTTGGAAGAAGTCAGGACTGGAATAGTCATGCAATTGAACATGAATTATCAGGTCTTTATGACTGTGCTCATGGTGCAGGTCTTGCAGTAGTTATGCCTGCATGGATGGAATTTGTGTATAAGCATGATGTAATGAGATTTGCACAAATGGCAGTAAGAGTATTTGGATGTGAAATGAACTTCGAAAATCCTGAAGATACAGCAATTAAGGGTATTAAAGCATTTAGAAGATTTCTTCATGATATAGGAATGCCAATAAACTTTGCTGAATTAGGTGCAAAAGAAGAAGATATTCCAAAACTTGTTGAAAAGCTTGGAGTTAAGGGTAAGACTGGTGGCTTCTTACCATTAAGTTCTGATGATGTTGCTGAAATATTTAAGATTGCTGTAAGAGCTGAGGTGTAAGTTATGAAGGCGTTATTAATTGGAGGAACAGGAACAATAAGTAGTGCCATTACACAACAGCTTGCTTTACAGAATCATGAAGTATGGCTTCTGAACAGAGGAAATAGAAATGATGATATGCCTGAAAATGTACACTTTATCACTTGTGATATTAATGACGAGAAACAGGCAGAAAATGTTCTTAAAGGCATGAATTTTGATGTTGTATGTGACTTTATAGGATTTGAACCTTCACAGGTAGAAAGGGACTATCGCTTATTTAAAGGAAAGACAAAACAGTTTATTTATATAAGCTCAGCTTCAGTATATAATAAGCCAGTTAAAGATTACAGAATAACAGAAGGAACATCTCTTGCTAATCCATATTGGGATTATTCACGTAATAAAATAGCATGTGAAGATTATCTTATGAAAATGTATCGTGAAGATGGGTTCCCTGTTACAATAGTACGTCCAAGTCATACTTATTGTGATAAAGCAGTACCTTTAGGAGTGCGTGGAAATAATGGTAGCTGGCAGGTTTTGAAGAGAATGATGGATGGAAAGCCTGTTATAATTCATGGAGATGGAACATCATTATGGACTATTACGCATAATTCAGATTTTGCTCGTGGATTTATAGGTCTTATGGGAAATCCTCATGCTATTGGTGAAGCTTTTAATATAACTAATGATGAATCCTTAACATGGAATCAGATATATAATATTGTAGCTGATGCACTTGGTGTAAAGCTTAATCCATACTATGTTTCATCAAATTTTCTAGCTTCTGTAAGTGATTATGACTTTGCAGGAGGATTAATTGGCGATAAGGCTAATACAGTTGTGTTTGATAATACTAAATTAAAGAATGCAGTACCTGGATTTAAGGCTGTTGTAAGTGCTGAAGAGGGAATTAAGAGAACTGTTAAATATATACTTTCTCATAAAGAGTGTCAGGTAGAAGATGAAGAATTTGATATCTGGTGTGATAAAGTTATTAATGTATTAGAAAAAGCAAAAAAGGAAATTAATGAATTACGTTAGGTGCATTTAAAAATTAATTTCATATATGAGTAAGACAGGTTATATGGTTTATAACCTGTCTTATTTTTAGTGTGCCCAGCATGGGCAACAACTTGACGGTGAAAGTCCGTTGTGGGCTTGGTAGTGGGAACCACTAGCCAAGGGCAAGGGTGTCCATCGTGAGG
>DPOH01000125.1 GCA_003539755.1 Clostridium sp. | reverse complement strand
TAATTAACAATTTTATTTTTTTCTGTATCTTTATCTGTTTTCGTTTTATATTGAATCTTAACACCATTTTCTACAAATTCACTCTTACTCAAACATTCAGTTTCTAATTCATTAAAAGAATATCCATTTAAAAAATCCCCCGAAAATGCTCCAATATTCAAAAAAGATATTAATATTAAAATCACTATACTTATTCTTATCTTCATAGTGCTCCCCCCTTTAATATCACCTCTTCCTGTTAAGTCATATGAGTAATATATTTCTCACAATTATAAAAAATACTATATAAATTGGTTTTAAATTAAACAGCTTAACAGAATCAGTTATCTTTCTTAAATTATTGGCATAATCTATTTTTTTATTCTAATAAATAATTAATTTATATTTATAATATATAAATTAATTATTATTTTGTGATTATTAATAAACTCTACATAAAGTCTATTATTCCATATACTTATTAAAATAGATTTAAATACAAAAAAAATAAGATATAATTTCATTATATGAAATTATATCTTATTAAAAACATACATAATCTATTTTTTTAATTTTAATCTTTCAACCGCTCTAAGGTAAGATAGTTTAACTAAATCTTTATCATATTTATCTTGAGCTTTCATTTTTTCTTCTGCTCTCTCTTTTGCAGCTTGAGCTCTTTTAAAGTCTATATCTTCTGCAAATTCTGCAGCATCACTGCATATTACAACTTCATCAGGACTCACTCTTACAACAGATGTTGAAATAAATATTTCCTTCTTGTTACCATTTTCATCAACAAATGTTGATACATAAGGTACAGTGCTTGTAATCATTCTTTCATGATTTGCTAATATCTCAAACTGCCCATCTGCATTTTTCAAGAGTATTTTTTTAACTAATCCATTATAAACATCATGACTTGGTGTTACAATTCTTAGTACAAAGGTATTAGCCATTATCTAACATCCCCTTACGCTAAAGTTTTTGCTTTTTCTATAACATCATCTATTGATCCAGCAAATAAGAATGCTGATTCTGGTAAGTCATCATATTTTCCTTCAAGTATTTCTTTAAATCCTCTTATAGTTTCTTTGATAGGAACATACTTACCTGGCATTCCTGTGAATTGTTCACCAACTGTGAATGGTTGTGATAAGAATCTTTGAATTCTTCTAGCTCTTGCAACTGTAGCCTTATCTTCATCACTTAATTCATCTATACCTAAAATAGCTATGATATCTTGTAATTCTTTGTATTTTTCAAGAACATTTTTAACATCAGATGCTATTTTATAATGTTCTTCACCAACTATTCTTGGATCCATCATTCTTGATGTAGATTCTAATGGATCTACTGCTGGATATATTCCAAGTTCAACTATACTTCTTGATAAAACTGTTGTTGCATCTAAGTGAGTAAATGTTGTTGCTGGTGCTGGGTCAGTTAAATCATCGGCAGGTACATATACTGCTTGAACCGATGTAATTGATCCATTAACAGTTGAAGTAATTCTTTCTTGAAGCGCACCCATTTCAGTTGCAAGTGTTGGTTGGTAACCAACTGCTGAAGGAGTTCTTCCAAGTAAAGCTGATACTTCTGAACCCGCTTGAGTAAATCTAAATATATTATCTATAAATAAAAGTACGTCTTGACCTTTATCTCTAAAGTATTCAGCCATTGTAAGTCCAGTTAATGCAACTCTCATTCTTGCTCCTGGTGGCTCATTCATTTGTCCGAACACCAATGCAGTCTTGCTAATAACTCCAGAATCACTCATTTCGTGATATAAATCATTACCTTCTCTTGATCTTTCACCAACTCCAGTAAATACTGATAAACCACCGTGTTGTTTTGCTATATTATTAATTAATTCTTGAATTAGAACTGTTTTACCAACTCCAGCTCCTCCAAATAGACCTATTTTACCACCCTTTTGGTATGGCGCAAGTAAATCTATAACCTTTATTCCAGTTTCAAACATTTCTGGTTCAACTGATTGTTCTTCAAATGTTGGTGCTGGTCTGTGTATTGGATATTCTTGCTTTGCATTAACAGTACCACAATTATCTATAGGCTGACCTAAAACATTAAAAAGTCTTCCTAAAACTTCATCTCCAACAGGAACAGAAATTGGCTTTCCTAAGTCTTCAGCTTCCATTCCTCTTTTTACACCTTCTGTAGCTTCCATTGCAATAGTTCTTACAATATCGTCTCCAACGTGTTGTTCAACTTCAGCTACTAATATACGATCTCCCATATTTATATTAATTGCATCATATAAATTTGGAAGAGAATCAGAATCAAATTTTATATCTATTACTGGTCCAATTACTTGAACTACTTTTCCCATCTTTCCAGGCATTAAGATACCTCCTTAACTATTTCTGAGCTTCTGCTCCTCCAACAATTTCACTAATTTCTTGTGTTATCATAGTCTGTCTTATTCTATTAAACTTAAGGTTTAAGTTATCTAATAAATCATTAGCATTTTCTGAAGCTCCGTCCATTGCAGTCATTCTTGAACTTTGCTCACTGCACTTTGAGCTTAATAAAATATTTCTAATTTTACCTTTTAAATAAATATTTACAGAATCATTTAAAACTGTTATAACATCTGGTTCTATAACGCATTCTTCCGATTCTTCATTAGATTTCTCAATTGGTAAAATCTTAACACATTTTGGTTCTTGCTTAACTGGTGAAACAAATTCACAATACACAATATTTATTTCTGATACTTCTTTGCTCCTATAAATCTTTAAAGCTTTTTCAAAAATAGTATTTGCATCTTTTATTGTTGGTACATCTGAAATATCAACATATTCAGCTATTGTATCTAGCCCAGTCTTTCTCATGTAGCTTATTCCTCTTTTTCCAACAATAATTATCTTGCTATTGTCTCTATCATCTTCAGTTATTTGTTCTAAGTAAGACACTACGTTACCATTAAATCCTCCGCACAAACCTGTTTCTGATGTGATAACTATATATAATTTTTCTTGACTATTATTTCCCGAAAAATAAATACTGTTTTCATCAGAAAGTGAATTTGCAAGACTTTTTATAATAGAGTCTAAAGAATCAACAAATTTCTGATTTACTTCTAGCTCTTTTCTGCATTTTCTTAACTTAGAAGTGGCAACAAGTCCCATGGCATTTGTAATTTTTCTTGTGCTTTCTACTGACTTAATTCTTCTTTTTATATCAATAAGTCCAGCTGCGCCCATGATTTCCACCTCCTGGATTATAATTAACAACTAATATATAAACCTAAGTTAAATATAAAATCCCATCTTGGGATTCCATATAATTCATCACATATATATCAATAAATAAAATTCATTATTTTTAATTCTAATATACAATCAATTTTAAATTTATTTTTCAAATTTAATGTAGAAATCCACATGGATTTCTACATTAATTAGTACTTATATAATACTTGTTAATCAATATAAGCTATACTTCTTGTAAAAATATCTTTTTAAATTCAACAATACCTTCTTCAAGTTTTGCTTTAATTTCATCTGTTAAAGTTTTTTCTTGAAGAATTAACTTACCAACTTCTCTGTAATGAGTATCCATAAATTCAAAAAATCCACTTTCAAATCTTTTTACATCACTAACTTTAATATCTGATAAGAAATCATTAACTGTTGCATATAAAATTTCAACTTGTTTTTCAACGTCTAGTGGTTTATATTGATCCTGCTTTAAGATTTCCATTAATCTCTTACCTTTTTCAAGTCTTCTAGCTGAATCATTATCTAAGTCTGATCCAAATTGAGCAAAAGATTCAAGTTCTCTATATTGTGCAAGTTCAAGTCTTAATGTACCACTTACTTGTTTCATCGCTTTTATTTGTGCACTACCACCAACTCTTGATACAGATATTCCTGGATTTATGGCAGGTCTTTGCCCTGAATTGAATAAATCTGCTTCTAAGAATATTTGTCCATCTGTAATAGATATTACATTTGTTGGTATATATGCAGTAACATCTCCAGCCTGTGTTTCAATTATAGGAAGTGCTGTTAATGATCCTCCACCTAATTCAGGAGATAATTTAGCAGCTCTTTCTAGTAATCTTGAATGTATATAGAATACATCTCCTGGATATGCTTCTCTTCCTGGTGGTCTCTTAAGTAATAGTGACATCGCTCTATAAGCTACTGCATGTTTAGAAAGATCATCATAAATAATTAATACATCCTTTCCTTGATGCATAAAATACTCACCAATACTACATCCAGCATAAGGTGCTAAATACTGTAATGGTGCAGATTGTGCTGCTGTAGAACTTACAACTATACTATAGTCCATTGCTTCCATTTCTGTTAAAGTGTTAACTATATGTGCTACTGTAGATTGTTTCTGACCAATGGCAACATATATACAAATAACATCTTTTCCCTTTTGATTAAGTATTGTATCTATACCTAAAGCAGTTTTTCCTGTTTGACGATCTCCTATAATAAGTTCTCTTTGACCTCTTCCTATTGGAATCATAGAGTCAATAGCTTTAATACCAGTTTGTAATGGTTCATTAACTGAACTTCTTTCTATTATGCTTGGAGCTGGAACTTCAATAGGTCTGCTTTCATTAGTTAAAATAGGTCCTTTACCATCGATAGGTTCACCTAATGCATTAACTACTCTTCCTAATAATGCTTCCCCTACTGGAACTTCAACAATCTTTCCTGTTCCTCTGACAATGTCCCCTTCTTTTATTCCTTCTTCTGAGCCTAAAAGAACGCATCCAACATTGTCTTGTTCTAAATTCATCGCCATAGCATAAGCATTGTTAGGGAATTCTAATAATTCACCTTCCATACAATCATCTAATCCATAAACTCTTGCAACTCCATCACCAACTTGGATTATAGTCCCAGAATCTACTGTTTTAATTTGTTTTTCATATTTTTCTATTTCTTTTTTTATAATAGAAGTTATTTCTTCTGGTTTAATATTCATGGATTCACCTCTATTTCTCTTTAAGCATTAAATCTTTCATTTCATATATTTTTGAAAGTACAGTATCATCAATAACATCATTTGCAATTCTAATATAAACTCCACCTAAAACACTTTTGTCTACTACAGTATCAAAAATAATGTTTTTACCATACTTCTTTTCAAAAATATTCTTTAATTGTTTAAATTCATTTTCTAAAAGAGGAACTGCTGTTTTAATAGTTCCTTTTACAGTATTTTTTCTTTCGAGATCGATTTTTTCCATCTCGTTAAGCTTTTCTCTTAGAAAAAGTATTCTATCTTTTTCAATTAATATAAGAAGGAATGAAAGTAATTCTTCATCTATTTTTCCTTTAAAAACATTAATAAAGAGTTGTTTTTTCTTTCTTGTATTAATTTGAGGATGTTTTATTACTTCATAGAATTCCTTGTTATTATTTATAATATCGCAGATTTCTCTTAAATCTTGTAAATACTCCTCAACTTTTCCTTTTTCTTCTGCAACTTCATAAAGAGCTAACGCATAACGTCTATCTAAATATTCATACATATTACATACCTACCTTAGCAATAAAATCGCCGATAAGTTTTCTATGAGTCTCTTCATCAATTTGCTTATCTAAAGCTTTTATCGAAAGTTCAACTGCAAGTTCAACTGCTTGCTTCTTAACTTCATATTCAGCTTTTTCTTTTTCTCTTTCAATTTCTAAATTAGCTCTTTCAATTATTGATGCTGATTCATCTTTGGCATTTTGAACAATTTCATCATAAATTTTATCACCTTTTTGCTTTTGTCTTTCAGTGATCTTTTTACCTTCTTCTCTAGCTTTATTTAATATTTCTTCATTTTTTAATAAATATAGTCTAGCTTTTTCTGTGTCTTCATCTGCCTTAATTAACTTTTTGTCTATATCTATCTGTCTTTCTTCTATTACAATTTTAATTTTGCCCCAGAAGAAATGTCTTAAAAATAAAAATAATATAAAAAAGTTAACAAGTGTAAAAATCAGCGTTGAAATATTAATATCCATTTATTCTTATATCCTCCCTTCGGAGTCAATATACTTAACTCATACAATTTATTATTTACCCATTACCATTATTGCAACGATTAATCCATAGATAGCAGTTGCTTCTGCAAGACCTGCACCAATTATTAAAGCTGTTTGAATCTTACTTGTTGCTTCTGGTTGTCTTCCAATAGCTTCTGTAGCCTTTCCTGTTGCAATTCCTATACCAATTCCTGCTCCAATACCTGTTAATACAGCTATACCTGCTGCTAATGCTCCAATACTCATTTTAAATTCCTCCTAAATTTTTTTAATTAATTGTTTAATATTAGTGTTCTGCAGTTAACTTGATTTGAATCATAGTCAACATTGAAAATACAAGCATTTGAATCATTCCATCGAATAAATCAAAATAACCATGTACAATTATAGGTAACCCTATAGCAAATTTTCCTAGCACTTCATATACTAAATCAACTAATATAGTTGCTGCCAGCATATTACCAAAAAGTCTAAGTGCTAAAGAAACAGGAAGCATTATTCTTTCCATTACATTGATAGGTGCCATAAAAACAAATGGTTCTGTATATCCTATTAAATAATGTCCAAATCCATTTCTTCTTATTGCAGTATAATGAATGGTCAAGAAAGTTGTAAGTGCTAAACCTGCTGTAACGCTGATATCCATTGTTGGCGGAGCTATTCCTACTAATCCTGTAAAATTCATACAGATTAAAAAAACCATCAATGTTCCAATATAAGGTACAAAATTAGCATAGCTTTCGCCCATTGTACTTTCTACAACAGATTCAACTGTCAAATAAAGTTTTTCCAATGCCGCCTGTTTCATACCAGGCCTTTTCTTTAAATTGCTAGTCAATAGAAGCGAACCTATTCCAAGAATCAGCATTATTACCCACTGTATTATTACAGGTGTCGTAATATACAATGTGAAAAATCCAAAATCATGTGAATAAATAGGTATGATCGGTTCCACTCTAAACACTTCCTTTCCTAGTTATTAAGCAATAACTTATAAGCATCAAGTAATGTGAAATAAACCCTGCTACATAAAAAGCCATTTTCTTTACATCTTCTATAAAAGGTACAGCACAAAGAAGTACAATTCCAAGCCTTAAAAATGTAATTAAAATCAAGATTATTCCATGCCCACCTTTAGTATCAGTAGACGTAAGCTTAGTCATTACATACCCATTTCCGATAAAATTCAATAAACTTATACCTATGCCAACACAATAAATTATCGCATTTGAAAAGTTGGAAAGTAATACTATCAATAAAGATATAAATAATCCTATAATCAGATCGAATTTCATGTTTCCTCTTAGAATTTCATTCATCCCTTTACTCATACATACCTCCCAACATTCAATATCATGTATTATATCCCCATCTTTCTCTTTAACAAAACGCTATTTTTTCTAAAAAGTTCTCTTTTTTTTACTTTATTTCAAATTAACTCGTAGTTTCATTTAAATACTTAGCTAATATTCACTATTACTTGTATTTTCTTCGTATATAAATTAACTATAACCACATTATTCATTTTTCAGAATATTTCATAAATTGAATGAATATTTCACTATCTATATTATTAGTTAAATGAGTAATTTTCATGATAAATATTATAAGAATCCTATATTTCTTGACTATTTTATATAATTTTCTCCTATAAAGTTATAAATAACTCTTTTTGTACTACTGAATACAAAAATATTTTTTTATTCAATTATTTATTTATTTTTTTCCATAGTAATTTTAGATTATATCGTCAATACAATAGATACATTACATAAAAATTCACTTAATAAATGCTTTGTTCACAAAACTTTCATATTTATTAAATACTTTTTCAATCATATCTTCATCTTGCATTTTATCGAATTCTATTACCCTATTTTGATTATCTAGATATAATTTATACCTCTCTTATATATTCCAATAATTTATTGTCTCTATACATATTTTTATGATATTCATTCAAAATATTAATTTTAGTATCATATAAAAT
>DPOH01000226.1 GCA_003539755.1 Clostridium sp. | reverse complement strand
TTTCTTACTCTTTCATAATCATATAATATATCACCATTTTGTGGAAATATATTCTTTATCTTTTCATCAATAAAATCTGCTATTTTTCTTTTATTTTTATTAACTCGAAATATCTTTGTGAAAATAGGTTCCTCTTTAATATTTATCTGCATTTGGGAATTATTAGTCTTTACTACATTACTTGTATTATAAAAGTCATACTCATTATTTTTGTATAAATACGAATGCTGCTTTAACAATATCTTAACTTTATTCATGTATCCTCCTTTAATAATTTCTATAATTCACTAGTCATATCTCACATTCTTTTCTTCAAAAATATAACCTGGTATAAGTATCACCTTATTATCTTTTATTTCATAATCTATATCTCTATATCTTTCTGATTTATTTTCTGCACAATACTTCAATATAAATCTCTGGGTTTCAATATTATAATTTATGATACTTTTATTGACTGAAGGTAATTTAATGGTTCTTAAAACCTCCTTTATATCAAAATCTTCTTCATCAACCTGGCTTTCTTGAATCTTTTTATTTATCAGCTTCATGAATTTGTAAATCACCGCCTCTTCTTCTCTATCTATATTGTATCTATCACTATGAATATAATTTAAAGCCTCAAGCTGAATACTATAATTAGTCATTTTATAATACATACATCCAAGCAAACTTATTAAAGAAAGTACCATTACAGAGCTTATAAGTGCAGAACCTTCCTTTTTTATATACACGAAATAAACTCCTTTCCATAATTATCACATATTATTAAATAAATAAGGTTATCTTTTTTCTTAACACTCATATTTGACACATTACCAAGCATCTTATTTTCATTTAAAAATCTTCCCCATTCATCATATGTTCTTACCACAATTGACTTGTTATAAGGTTTATATACTATTGATTTATTCTTTACTTCATTATCAATATATTTTGAAAATTTGATTTCCTTATCAGAGCAGGTCACCGAATTTATATTTCTTTCCCCTATAATATTCTGTAAAGAAACATAGAAATTTTGAATATCATTATATTCTTTGACTACCTCTGCATTATCAAGATATCCTTTATACATAATAATAGTTAGATTCAAGCCTTCACTTAAGATTATTATAGTCATAAAAATATATAGTAATGATTCTATTATGCTGAATCCTTTTTTATATTTATTCATCACACGTCCACCAGCTCTTAGAAAACTCATCATCAATATTTATCTTTATACCATCTTTTTCAACGTTTGAATATACTCTAAATTCTGTTTTTTCTTCATCTTGATTTACAACTTTAATAACTATATCATTTCCCTTTTCAAGTTCATCAATTTTTTTATATATAAGACTTCTCCCTAAATTTTCATCATATTTAAGATGTATCTCACCATTTTCAAATAATTCAACTAGTTGATTTTTATTTAAATTGTATTTTATCTCCCGCTCTAAATTCACAATATTTCTCATAACATCTTCATTTATAATTCTTTCTTTTATAAATTTACTGCTTTCAATATGGCAATTTACAGCAAAGGCCGCTGCAATACTTAATACCATAATTCCTATAGCCGCTTCAATCACTAAACTTCCTTTCATTTTCTTACATCTATAAATATTCATAACTTATAATCTCCTCATTCATCATCAAAATTAATATAGTCAACTCCAACTCTTATCTTTATACTTTTCACTTCATTAAAATAATTTTGAAATTCAATAGAGCCAGCTTTATTTACCCTTCCTGATGAATCTATTGGAAATGATAGTTCTTTACTGAATACTTTTATATCACTTGGAACTGTTACAAACTTAGAAACTTGTGAATTATTATATGCATAATATATATTCTTTTTAGATGGTGTTATAATTAGACTTCCATTTTTATTGCTACTTATACTTTTTAATTTTGCATATGTTATGAAATCATGTACCTCATATAAAAATCCTTCATATTCAATATTTTTATAAATCTTATTTTCAAAGCTTCCCATAGCTACCACTCCTGAGAATAAAGTCAATATAATAAACAGCACTATTATAGTTTCAAAGAAAGTAAATCCTTTTTTGCTCATCTTACAGACCTCAATTGAAGACTATCATATAAAGGAAGTACAAACACTCCAAGAAAAATCACAATACCTATTGCCATAATTAAAATAAATACTGGTGTTACAAGCGATAAATATTTTTTTATCTGCTTTGAAATTTCACCTTCCATACTTTCTGCAATTTCTTTGAATCCTTCTGAAATAGTACCACTTTCTTCTCGAATACTTATTACTGCTAATGTGTACTTTGATAATATATTGCTTTTTTTAAGCGCTTCTGTAAGTCCTTTACCCTTTATTAAATCTTTATTTATATCTTTTAATTTTTCATTTAAATATTGTGGACTTATACTATCCTCACAAAATATAAGACCTTTGGAAATATTTATTCCTGTGCTGAATAATATAGAAAATAATAGTACTGTTATATACTCAATTATCCTTTTAACTATTTTAACTCTTATAAACATTTCAACATTAATTTTGGAATATAGACATTTGACTATCAGACACAATACAATTCCCCAACATAATATAAAAAAAATAGTAATATACATATTACGTTCAAAAAATATTTTTACATTATACAAAAAAGTGCAGCTTGAAGGAGGACTTACATTTATTGATTTATAAATTTCATAAAAACTAGGATTTATCTGTTCTGTAAGAATAATAATTAGAGCAATTATAGATAAGAGTACAAATACTGGATAAATACATGCATTTTTTACAGATTGTTCTATATTTAAGTACTTTTCATAAAATAAACTTATACCGCAAAGAACCTCATATAGCTTTCCTGTATTTTCTCCTATTGAAATTAGTCCAGTAAAGAATTGAGGATATAAATCATCAAACTTCTTAAAGCATTCACTTAATGTTAATCCTTCCTTCATATATAAAGCTATTTTTTGAAGACTCTGCTTATATTCTTTATTAGTTATGGTTTCACTAATCAGATCTATCCCATCATGTATAGATATTCCATCCTTGTAAATCTGCCCTAGATTTTTTGAAATAATAATAAGGTATTTAATAGACACTCTTTTATTATTCATAGGAAAGTTCACCTTCAATAAATTTATCATAATCTTCTTTAGATATAGTTCCATCATAAAGTAGCTTATTAAGATTTTTCCGCATTCCTTCATTTGAAAAGCAAGATACATCTTCATAAATATGCTTTAACTTTTCCTTTTCATTTCTTGATAAAAAATATATTGAGCTGACTATCTTTCTGCCTTCATATCCAGTATAATTACATTCTTTACATCCACATTTTTTATATATTTTTCTTCCCTTTAAGGAATTTTCTTCATCTTCCTTCTTACACTTTCTGCATAATATCTTAATTAATCTTTGAGATATTATTCCACATAAGGCATCCTGAAGCAGGTAATTTTTCACTCCCATATTTTCTAATCTTAAATAAACTTCTCTTGGTGAATTGGCATGAATTGTAGTAAAAACTTTATGACCTGTAATAGAAGCTCTTACTGTAATATCTGCAGTTTCTTCATCTCTTATTTCTCCAACCATAATAACATCAGGATCCTGTCTTAATATACTCCTAAGACCACTTGCAAAGGTCATAT
Organism: Clostridium sp.; assembly: GCA_003539755.1. Taxonomy (GTDB): domain Bacteria; phylum Bacillota; class Clostridia; order Clostridiales; family Clostridiaceae; genus Clostridium. The sequence continues at coordinate 3,737 of DPOH01000226.1, read as the reverse complement.
CTGCCTTCTTGTTTAATGCTACCTGATTTATATTGGATAAATATACTTCTACTGGATCTTCTAATGTTGTAATGTTGATACTCCCTGAATCGAGTTCATTAAGAATTGTGTATAAGGTAGTAGATTTCCCAGAACCTGTGGGACCATTTATAACTACTAGACCTGTATTCAAATTAATCATTTTTCTTATTACTTTAATCTGTTCTTCATCAAAACCTAAGTTTTCTAATCTATAATTAAAATTATTGCAATATAATATTCTTATAACAAGCTTTTCACCATATATTACTGGTATAGATGAAATTCTAAGATCATATTTTATTTCTTCATATTTTAAAATTATCTTTCCATCCTGAGGTTTTCTCTTATCTGTTATATCCATTCCAGCCCTAATCTTAATTTTAGAACATAATCTTGTGTATATATCATTTTCTATCTTATTTACAATGCACAATGACCCATTAATTCTATATCTTATGGATACATATGATTCCATTGGCTCAAAATGAATATCACTAGCCCCTCTTTTAATCGCATTAAAAATTATAGAGTCATCCATTTCTTTATCATCTTCACCAAATACAGAATTCAAAAGCTTCATATAATTAATTTCTGAAATTTTCTCAATTATGACTTCTTTATCATATAAAAATTTTATATAATCAGAAATATCTTCATCTGCATAAGTCAGAATAAAAATATTATTTTTATTTTCCCTAAATGGAAGTATCTTATATTTACTGCATATTTCTTTATTCAGACTTTTTGCCACCTTTAAATCTAAGTCATTTATTCCATACTCTTTTATTTATATCACCCCAATTTTAAAAAATTATAGCTTAATAATACCCAATTACATGATCTTTTATTCAATCTGTCTAAAAATTTTATTAAAAAAGCCAGCTTCGAATATTTTAAATTCAAAACTGACTTTATTAATATAATACTATTTTATATACTCTACAAAAGTATAATCTGTGCCTGTATCTTCAATACGGCTTATGGTTCCATCGCTTGAGTATTTATAAATCTGCTGCCCAACACTTCCTCTTTTTTGGGCACCAATAAACAATACATCTCCATTTTCATCTAATGCTAATCCCTTTTCCACTTCAATAATAGATGGAAAATCATATACAACTCTCTTAACATAATCTGGTTTTAATTCGTAAAGTGATTCAACATTATCCTTACACTTTCCAATAGCATAATATTTATCATTAGATTTTACTATGTCTTTTATTTCATCCATAGTAGAACTTAGTTTATTTACATTCTTTGTATTTTTATCTATAACCATAATAGTTCTCTTATTTTCTAATGTTATTTGAAGAAACAGTACATCATTTTCTGTTCCTTTCAGATATGCTAAAAAACCTTCATTAATCTTATACAATAATTCTTCTTTATGTTCTTTTAAATCATATGTAAATAATCCATTAATTCCATCATTACTCACTCCATAATAAACAAGAGTATCTTTATCATACCAATCATATAGTGTCCCCGATATAGTTACATTTGAATTTATTTTTTTCTCTGTATTGTTGAATGTATTGTAAATCTTTAGTTTAAGTCCATTGTCCTGTATAAAATATGATATATATTTTCCTTCTTTAGATAATTTCAAACCTCTTATGTCATTATCTTTTATATCATATTTATTTCCTTTAGACACAAAATACTCTCCACTATCATTTATGCCTATATAATTTGAACTTTCCTTATCATAAGTTAATATAATCTTATCTATATCCATTTTCGAGTATTGCCCATCATCATAATTATATAGATTATATTTGCCTTCTTCGCTCTTAAGCATAGCTCCTGAATTTAATGATATCCCCTCTGTCACATTACTTGCCGCATCAGCTTTATTTGAAGCTGTTGAACATCCAAATAAGCACAGAGGCAGAACAATGAAGGCTATTACACTCCAATACTTTCTTTTTATTAGTACCATTTTAAATCCCTCTTTTTTATAATCAATTATTTCCTTGTATAAGCCCACTTAAATCAAACTATTATTAAATATTTGAATCTAACTCTGTTTTACCTTCAAAAGACACTTCTGCTGGTCCTTTCATGTATACATCATCACCTATTACTTCTATTATAAGTTCTCCTCCTGGTGCTTTAACATATATCTCCTTATCTTTATCTACAAGACCTAATTTTTTTGCTGCTACTACAGAAGCTGAACATCCTGTACCACAAGCCAAAGTAAATCCTGCACCTCTTTCCCATGTATTAACTCTTATATGGGTATCATCTATTATTTTTACAAAGTTAATATTACTTCCTTCCTTAAAATACTTATACTTTTCAAGTGCTGAACCTTCATTTATAACATCATATTCTCGATCATCTTCAAAAATAACTGTATGAGGAACTCCCATAAGAAGAGTTGTAACTTTATAGGTTCTATCATTTAAATTTATTTCTGCATTTATTAGACTATCAACTTCATTTAATGGTATGTCTTTTGCTTCATATGAAGGAACTCCCATATATACTCTTACATATTTAACTTTTTCACCATCTAATATTATCTCAATTACTTTAACTCCATCGCCAGTTTCTACAGGAAATTTAGTTTCTGTAACTATTTTATGTTCATATACATATTTACCAAAACATCTTATGGCATTACCACACATATTAGCTCTAGATCCATCTGCATTTATTATTACCATCTTTGCCTTTGCAACTTCACTTTTACGCACTAAAACAAGGCCATCTGCTCCTATTCCAAAGTGCCTGTCACATAATTTAGCTGCCAACTTACATTCTTCTTTAATTTCATTATTAAAATCTTCAACAAATATAAAATCGTTTCCTGCACCTTGCATCTTATAAAAATTCATTTTACTTCCCCCAAATCTATATATTTTTAAATAAACTATCTATAATTTATTAATTTTGCCACTCTTAAATAATAAAAGTATTATGACAAAAATACAATGGTTAATCTAATTTTTTATCATTTTTTAATATTATATACATTAAATGTAATTTATTTTCTAAAATAATGCTGTCATTACTGTTTCATATAATTGATAATAAGCACATTAAAATGTTATACTATTCTTAATTCCTCTAAGAAAGGATGACTTAAAATGGCATTAGATGGTATATACTTACACACTTTAGTTAATAATCTAGAAAAATCAATTGTAAATTCAAAAATAGATAAAATAAATCAGCCTGAAAAGGATGAAATTATTTTAACCTTAAGAAAAGAACGTAAAAATATAAAGCTTCTTATTTCTTCTTCTCCTAGATTTGCAAGAATTCACTTAACAAATACAGTTAAGGAAAATCCAATAAAAGCTCCTATGTATTTAATGGTTCTTAGAAAATACATTTTAGGCGGAAGAATTACAAAAATCACTCAATTAGATAACGATAGAATTGTAGTGTTAGAAATTGAAAACAGGGATGAACTTGGTTTTGACAGTATCTATTCATTAATAATTGAAATAATGGGAAGACACTCTAATATCACTCTTGTAAGAAATAGAGATAATAAGGTTATGGAATCTATAAAACATATCACTCCTGATATAAACAGTTATAGAGTTCTTTATCCTGGAGTAACATATGTTTACCCTCCAAAATCAACCAAGCTTAATCCATTTACTACAAATTATGACGAATTTAATTCATACATAAGTAGTAATTCTATCGAATTTGATGAAAAATTTTATTCTAATACCTTTACAGGTGTAAGTAAG